>DAIDAJ010000023.1 GCA_027310665.1 Sideroxydans sp.
TGGAATATTCCATTTCTCCGGCTTCTCGCGAGAGGGCAAATTGCTGTTTTAGGTGTTGGGGGTATAAATGGGGGTATGCAATAAACAATCAATCGATAAACGGCGCCAATGCTTGCACATAGAACGCCGTAGGGGACGCCAAATTTCAATCGCACGTTACTTCAGGACGTGTGTCGCAGAATCCAAATAGCCTCGCTATTAATTAATCAATAGGCCGCCGATGATTGTGCAGCCCAGATATGTGCTGCAACCAAGGCACGCCATGGCGAGAAGACCGCGAGCCACTCTTCAGTTTCCTCTGCGCCGGGTTTCTCGTGCGAATCCAGCAATGCCTGCAATCCGCGACGTACAGCCGCATCACCATGCAGCGAACCGTCAAGCCAGCCAAATCCCCGCAGCAAAGCGTAGTTGACGGTCCACGGCCCTATGCCGCGTACAGCTTCAAGCCGTTCCCGCATCTCGTCGATCGGCAATGTGTGTGTCCATGCATCCAAAGGAAGTCTGTCGTCTGCGACCAGTTGCGCGAGTGCAAGCAGTGTTCTTGTTTTGGCCGCCGAAAAGCCAGCCTGCCTCAATGTCACCTCCGACAACCCGATGATCTGACTCGCGTCCGGGTAGCATAACAAGCCGCCGGAATGCCGCACATTGGCGGCGAAGATCAACTTGCGCCGAATGGCGACCGCTGCGCTGACACTGATCTGCTGTCCCGTGACGGCCCAGGTCAGGGCCTCGAACGGAGTGGCGGCAACTGCCACGCGCAGGCCGCGCTGGCGAGCGATCAGGGTACTCAGTTGGGGGTGATCAAGAAAATGCGTTTCAAACTCTGCTACTCCCTGAGTTAATCCGAGCATGCGCAGGATCATTGCCTCGAAGGCTGACCGGCTATCGCCGGGCAAGTGACCGTCGACAGACAGCATTGCATCTGCCTTTCCTTTACTGAAACTGATGTGCAGGCAGGCTGGCATCCCGCGCCAGACTATTCCCTTCTGCAAGCCTGTATCACTTACCCGCTCGGCAACTTCCTGCGCATCCCTGCGATGGAAAGCCAGTATGTCGTTCGGCCGAAAGTCGGCGGGCAAAGGTGTGGAGCAATGCAGTTGTGAAATCATAGGCTACGCGTGCGGGCGTGCCATGCGGAAAGTCGGGTTGATTAAGGGGGCTACGTTCATGACCTGCCTTCCCGTTCGAGCAGCGCACGTTTGCGCTCGACGCCCCAGCGGTAACCGGAAAGCCCTCCATCAGTGCGTACGACCCGATGACAGGGAATCGCGACTGCCAACGCATTGGCCGCACAGGCTTGAGCGACCGCCCGTGCAGACTTGGGCGCCCCAATCTCCCGGGCCACATCGGAATAGCTCATCGTCGATCCGGCCGGTATCGCTCGCAGTGCCTGCCAAACACGTTGCTGGAAAGCGGTACCGCGCACATCCAGAGGAAGGTCAAGACCCAGCTTCGGCATTTCCACGAATCCGACGACCTTCGCAATCATCTGCTCGAATCCGGCATCCCCGCCAAGCAGGTCGGCTTTCGGGAAGCGATCTTGCAGGTCCCGCGCTAGCGCATCAGGGTCGTTCCCCATCAGGATCGCACACACGCCCAATTCACTGGCAGCAACCAGGATCGCGCCGAGAGAACATTCGCCCACAGCGAAGCGAATGACCGTATTGGCGCCGCCGGCACGAAAATTCCCGGGCGTCATTCCCAGTATCCGATTCGACTCCTCGTAGAAACGGCCGCTGGAACTGTAACCGGCTTCATAGATAGCCCTGGTCACGCTTTCACTGTGCCCCAACTCCGCGCGAATCTTCCGAGTGCGATGAGCGGTCGCATAGGCCTTGGGGGTAACACCCGTAACTGCCTTGAAAATGCGGTGCAGGTGAAAAGCGCTCATCTGTGCGCTCCGGGCCAGTTCGTCGAGACTGGGTTCCGTCTCGGCTAGTTCAATCTGTCGGCACAGTCCGGCAACGAGGGCAGCATGTTGTTCTGCCAAAGGGGGCTGATCGGGCTTGCAGCGTTTGCAAGGGCGGAACCCTGCATGTTCCGCATCCTCAATCGTCGAATAAAAACTGACGTTCTCCGGCCTGGGAGTGCGTGAACCGCAAGAGGGTCTGCAGTAAACACCGGTCGTCCGTACCGAATAAAAGAACTGGCCGTCTGCTCTCGAGTCGCGGGCAACAACGGCAATCCAGCGAGGGTCGCTGATCGTTTTGGCGGCTTGTTCGGCATGCTTGGACATGTCCTGCTCCTTATTTTGTGCTGGATGGCAGGTACTTTAGGCATTGGACGGCCACGACACACTCCGAGTCTTGCTTTTGAATTTCATCGGGAACGCAACACGTTGCAGACCGGCAGTCTTATGCCCGAGGCCTGCTCTGATTGTATCAGCGATGACGCGCCCGATGATCTGGCAAGGATCGGCTCAGTTCCGTGCGCGTTACCATGGTAACCATGGTCTTGGGCGTGATACGCTACTCTTGGACCGACAGCGATACAACGCTTCCTGCCGCATCGTCACAGGCAGCCGAAACAACCGTATCCGTTGCGCCGGCCGGCTTGCCGCGAATCGCGTATCACGGGATAGCACTCTGTAAATGAATCATCGCAGCAAGCCGTGAGGTTTGATGTTCGTCTCACTACAAGAGGAGATCAATTATGCAGAATGAAACCAGTCACGACACCCCGTCCCTCGAAGCCGATGTACGCCACGCCGTCGAACAGGGAAACGATGTGCAGGAGAAAGTGCGCCAGCTCACCTTGCGCTTCATCAGTGCCCGTTCGCTCGATATCAAGTCCGTGCGGGAGACTGCGGATGCGGTGTTGCGTGGAGCGCGAGCCGGCGTGCAACGGGAGTTGGAGCATTCGTCTGCGCAAACCCATATCGCACGGGATCACCTCCGGGAGGCTGTCACCGGCCTGGATGTCGCGCTTGCGCAATTTGCCGAAGCCGCCAAACTCGCCGTTGAGGAAGCGGCAGGACGGGCGCAAAGATATTCCAGCGATGACCTCAAAAAGGCCCGTGCAGATCTGGAGCGCCTGGAGACCATGTTCGTGGAGACCCTGCAGCACTCCGCCTCGGCGGCCAAGGATGCAACGGGCGAAATATTGCGTGACCTGGCTGCTCACAGCCGCACCCATGGTTCCGCAGTCGGCGCGCAGCTGAAAGAAACGCTGTCCGTCATCGCACACCAGATCGGCGCAACGGGACGCGCACAGGTTGGGGTCGGCCTGCATCTGGCGAAGAATACTTCCGATCTTGTGCGCCAAATTGCTGCCGGGGTGCTCACTGGTCTGGCTCAACACGTTCAGCCCAAAGACAAGGACGAGTGATGTTCTGGCAGGCGACGACAACGGCGCGCGACCTCGGGCGATTGCACGAAATCGCGTCGGTCCTGATCCGCTACGGTTTCGGCGACATCGTACGGCGGACGGGAATGTCAAATATCCTGGAGCGTGCGGGACAGGTGCTGCATTGGAAGAACGGGAACGAGCTGGCTAATCTGGAACCGCCCGCACGGGTGCGGCGCGCGCTCGAGGAACTGGGGCCGACCTTCGTCAAGCTTGGCCAGGTACTCGCGACGCGTGTAGACCTGTTCGAGCCGGCATGGATCGCGGAATTCAGCAAGCTTCAAGACAGTGCGCCACCGGCGCCCTATGCGGACATACAACAGCAACTTGAAGAAGACCTTGGGGCGCCGCCCGAAACGATATTTGCTTCGTTCGATCCCGAACCTCTGGCAGCCGCTTCCATCGCACAGGTATACCATGCCCGCCTAGCAGACGGCAGCGAAGTGGCGATCAAGGTACGGCGCCCGGGAATACGGCCGATCGTGGAAGCCGATCTGCGCCTGCTGATGCGCCTGGCGGAATTTGCCGAGGCGGAAAACAAGGAATGGCGGAATTTTCACCCGGTAGCAATTACCCGGCAGTTGTCGCAGTCGTTGCTGCGCGAGCTCGATTTCGCCCTGGAGTGCAGGAACAGCGAAATCATCGCAAACAATTTTGCGGGATACACGGATCAGGACACGGTGCCTGCCGACAGCACTGACAGGCCGGCAGCCGGAGACATCGCCGGAGCGCCTCCTACACCCATTCCCATCATCGTCATTCCTCGCGTCTACTGGCAGTGGACCGGCGAGCGGGTATGCGTCCAGGAATTCATTGACGGCATTCCGGGTCGCGACCTTGCCGCAGTCGATCAGGCCGGCTACAGCCGCAAGATACTGTCCCGGCGCGGGGCGCACGCCGTGTTGAAGATGATCGTCGAGGATGGATTCTTCCACGCGGATCCGCACCCCGGCAACGTATTTTATCTGCCGGGCAACCGCATCGCCTTTATCGATTTCGGCATGGTCGGCCGCTTGACCGAAGTGCGCCGTACCCAGCTGATCCAGCTATTGTTCGGCCTAGTGCGGCACGAACCCGAGCGCGTCGCCGACGTGATGATCGAATGGGCCGGAAACGGCTACGCTGACGAGGGGAATCTGATACTGGAAATCCAGTCTTTCGTCGATCAATATCACGGCATACCCTTAAAAAAGATCAGCCTCGGTGCCATGCTCAACGACATCGTGGCGATCCTGCGCGGACACCGCGTGACACTGCCGGCGGACCTTGCGCTATTGATCAAGGCATTCATCACGCTGGAAGGAATGGGGCGCGAGCTTGACCCGGATTTCGATGCGGCCAAAGAGGCGATGCCCATGCTGAGACGGGCGCTTCGTGCGCGCTACACGCCGACCGCGCTCATCAAGCGCGGCTGGCGATCCGCCAGTGAGATGCTCGGCCTTGTTTCGGATTTGCCACACGATCTCTCCCGGCTGCTGCGCGCGGCAAGGCGCGGGCGTCTGGAGATCCACATCGATATCACCAACCTCAGGCACGTCGGCAACCAGCTCGATGGCGCCGCAAATCGGCTGGTGATCGGCATCGTAGTCGCTGCGCTCATCATCGGATCCTCGATCGTCATGACCGTCCCCGGCGGTCCCAAGTTGCTGGGACTGCCGATCTTTGGCCTGCTCGGTTATCTCGGCTCGGCGGCCGGTGCGGTATGGCTGTTGCTGTCGATCTGGAAGAGCAACAGGGCAAATCGTGAGTGACTTCCGAGTTACCTGCAAAAGCCGGGCGCTACGAGGGATTGCACAACTGCCGGGAAAAGGTGCCCTGCCTACAGCCCGCTCAGTATCTTGATATGAGCCATTGCGCTGCGTCCCAGCGCATGCATCGCATATCCGCCTTCCAGCGCCGAAACGATGCGTCCGTGGCAGTGCTTGTCTGCGACATGCTTCAGCTGCTGCGTCACCCAGCCGTAATCCCCGTCCACCAGCCTTAGCATGGCCATGTCATCTTCCCGGTGGGCGTCGAATCCGGCTGAGATCAGCAGAAATTCAGGCTTGAACGCTTCCAGCGCCGGCAGCCAGTGGTTGGTCACCGCAGCGCGAAACTCTTCGCTACCCGCGCCGGCGGCCAACGGCACATTGATGATGTGATCATTGCCGCTATCCGCGCCGCCATAGGGGTAGAAAGGGTGCTGGAACGTCGAGCACAACATCACGCGCGGATCGTCGTGGAATATCTGCTCGGTGCCGTTGCCGTGGTGCACGTCGAAATCGGCGATCGCCACCCTGCCCAAGCCGTGCGCTGCGAGCGCGTGGGCCGCACCGATGGCGACGTTGTTGAAGATGCAAAAACCCATCGCCCGGGCTCTTTCAGCATGGTGTCCCGGCGGACGGATGTTGCAGAATGCGTTTTCGATCTTGCGTTCCATCACCATGTCCACTCCCAGCACCACGGCGCCCGCGGCCCGCAGTGCTGCCGGATAGGAGAACGGATTCATCTCCGTGTCGCCATCGAGCATCACCCTGCCCTCTTTCGGTGACATGGCTGCGATCAGGTCGACATAGCCGGCATCGTGCACCCGCAGCAATTGCTCGCGGGTCACTTCGGGTGCTTCATGATGCTGCAGGTAACCGAACAGCCCGGAAGCGATCAACTGGTCCTCGATGGCATGGATGCGCGCCGGACATTCCGGATGGTCCGAACCCATGTCGTGCTTCAGGCAAAGCGGATGACTGATATAGGCGGTCTGCATAGTATCGTCGGGGTAATGGTTGCTGTACGGTGATATCATACCCAATCAAGTCTTGTGCAGGAGCGCAATATCATGGGCAAGCACTACCTCAATCCCCTGTTCGCACCCAAATCCGTCGCCGTGTTCGGCGCCAGCGACCGCCCCGACTCGGTCGGCCAGATCGTGTTCAAGAACATGCTGGATAGCGGATTCCAGGGAAAACTCTATCCGGTCAACTCGAAGCATGCCGAGGTGCAGGGACAGCGCTCCTATACATCGATCGCTGAAATCGGCGACCCGGTGGAACTGGTGGTCATCGCCACACCGCCGCAGACCGTTCCCGGCATCATCGAGGAATGCGGCATACACGGCGTGAAGGCGGCGGTCATCATCACGGCCGGTTTCGGTGAAGTGGGTACGGA
>DAIDAJ010000033.1 GCA_027310665.1 Sideroxydans sp.
GTCGTCGCCAAAGTCCGTGGTGCGCAGCCACAGCGCATCGTCCTGTTCATAGGTGTGGCCGCTCGCGATGAGCCTGTTCACGGTCTCTTCCACCTTGCCGTCGGTATACAACGCGGATTCCAGCGAGAACACGTCGAACTCTACCTCGAAGGCGCGCAGGTCCAGGTCCTGCTCACGGCGCAGGTAGGCCACGGCGAAATGACGGATAGCTTCGGCATCGTCCGCATCGCCCTTGCCGGTGATGTGCTGGTCGTCGGCCTCGACCGTTTCCTTGGCCATATACGCCTTGGCCACGTCAATGATGTAATCGCCGCGATAGCCCGATTCAGGCCAGGACGGATCGTCCGGCGTGATGCCCTTGCAGCGCAGCTGCACCGACTGTCTCAGGTTGTCGATCTGCGCGCCCGCGTCGTTGTAGTAGAACTCGCGTGTCACGCTCCAGCCGGCCGCATGCAACACGTTGCACAGGCAATCGCCCACCGCCGCGCCGCGCCCGTGGCCGACATGCAGCGGGCCGGTCGGGTTCGCCGAGACGAATTCCACACCGACCTTGCGCCCGCGTCCGACATGTACATGTCCATAGCCGGCACCTGCCAGCAAGACGCCGTGCACCACGTCCTGCTTCGCGGCGGTCGTGATGAACACATTGATGAATCCGGCTCCCGCGATCTCTACCTTTTCGATGACATCGGATTTCGGCAATGCCGCGATCAGCGCATTCGCGATGTCGCGCGGCGATTTGCGCAACGGCTTGGCCAGTTGCATCGCGAGGTTGCAGGCGTAATCTCCGTGTACGACCTGCTTGGGGCGTTCGATCAGGACGGTCGCGCCGCTCTGGTCGGGAGCGACCTCGCGCAATGCCTGCGCGAACAATTCGGTCAGATGGGATTTGAAATTAAGGACAGCGGACATGAAGCAGCACCATTAAACATGAATTTCGCTTGGCGATTCGTTTGTCCCCTCTCCCTCCGGGGAGGGTTGCACCCGCCAGGGGCAGGCCGTGGTTGTAAGGGGCTAAAGCCCCAACAACGCTCGCTCGGGTGGGGAAAACGGGCACAGCGAATGTTATTTACAGGGATGGCACACCGCCATGCCCGTTAAAGAGGCGCGGATTATAGCACTCGTGCGGCAATGGTTTGATAGCGCGAACCCCGCGTGGTGCCCATAACATTTCCCGGTTCGCGGTATAGAATGCGCGTCTGTTTTTTTATGCTCGATTAAAGGAAAAGATTATGTCAGAAGGATTCCATGTTCACGGCGCCCATGATCATGCAGTGGAGCACGGCGCCCATAGCGGCGACAAGCTGGGCGGACAGGTCGCCATCTTCACCGCGATCCTTGCGTCTGTAGGCGCGATCGTCAGCTATCAGGGCGGCGATACCCAGAACCAGGCCATGTTGTTCAAGAACGAAGCCGTGCTGAAGAAAGCGCAGGCGTCCGATCAATGGAACTATTACCAGGCAAAAAGCAATAAGGGACATCTGATGGAGCTCGCTTCCGACATGGCGCCCGCAAACAAGCGGGATTACTACAAGGCCCAGATCGAGAAATACGAGAACGACAAAAAGGAGATCAAGGCCAAAGCCGAGGCTCTGGAAGCGGAATCCGAAAAGGCCAATGAGGAAAGCGAACACGCCATGCATCCTCACCACAAGCTGGCGCAATCCATGACGCTGATACAGATCGCCATCTCCCTGGCTTCCATCACGGTATTGACTCGCAAGAGATGGCTGTTCGCCGTAGCTGCAGTTTCTGCCGCCGGCGGCCTGGCGATGTGGGGATGGGCACTGAGCGTCTAGGCAGGCAACCACCATGAAGGAGTTCCTTTACGACTGGGGTGGGGCCAACGTCTGGCTGTTCCATGCCATCAACGACATCCGCTTCGAATGGCTGGACCGGGTCATGCTGCTTGGCACCGCGCTGGGCGATCACAACCTTTTCACACCCTACCTTTGTTTGCTGACGCTGATCGCGTTGATTATGGTGCACAGGCCGGATCAGGATCATCAGCACTACCGCCTGCAAGTGACGCGCTGGATGTCCGTGATCGCCGTGTTCAGCGTCGCCTATCTGCTGGACGGCCTGCTGCTGGGGTTCCTCAAGCCGCTGCTGGACTTCCCGCGCCCCCCGCTGGCGTTGCCGGCAGGCACGGTGAATATCGTCGGCACTCCGGAATACCACCATAGCCTGCCCAGCGGCCATTCATCCTTCGCCATGCTGGTCGTGGCCAGCCTGTGGCCCGTGCTCCAGCGCAGGTGGCGCATGGCAGGTGCGGTCTTCGTATTGTGGGTCGGGATTTCCAGGAGCAGCCTGGGCGCGCATTTCCCGGCCGATGTATTGGCGGGATTCCTGTCCAGCCTGGCGGTGGTGTTGCTGGTTTATGTTGCCGTGCATAAGCTGGTGCAACTGGCCGGACGCCGTCCTGGCGACACGGATTGAGCAGAAGCAGCCCTAACTCCGCATCGCCCGGTTCCGTCAGCGCGCTGCCTTGACCACCAGGCTCACACCCAGTGCGGTAAGGGCGGTGCCCACCAGGGTCACTGGTGTAATCGGCTCGGAGAACAGCACCCAGGCCATCAACGCCGTAGTAGGGGGCACGAGATACAGGAGGCTGGTCACGGTAGTCGCCGCGCCGCGATGGATCAGCATATATAGCAGCGAACTCGCCCCCACCGTCAGGACCAGCACCGACCAGGCCATCGCACCGATGAACTCTGCATTCCAGCGTACGGGCTCGGCTTCGAGCAGCGCCAACGGCAGTGTGACGATCAGGGCGGCCAAGAGCTGCACCGTATTGGCGCTGCGCACATCGCAAGGCGTCACGAATCGTTTCTGGTATAGCGTCCCTGTGGTGATGCTAAGGAGTGCAAAGACGGCCAAGGAAAGATTGAAGAGCGTTGCTTCGCCGCCCGCCCCGAATTTGCGCGACACCACCAGTACCAGCCCAGCAAAGCCCAGTAGCAGTCCGGCCCACTGCCGTCGTGTGACGTGATTGCCGGTGGAAGATAACCAGAATGCGGTCAGCACCGGTTGCAAACCGACGATCAGCGCAATCAATCCCGAACCCATGCCAGCCTTGACGGCGGCCCATACCCCGCCAAGATAACCGCCATGCATCAGCACACCGCTGACTGACAGATGAAACCACTGCGCGCGCACCCTTGGCCACGAGATGCCGGCCAGCACGACCCAGGGAAGCAGGCAAAGGATGGAAAAGGCATAACGTAACGCCAGGAAGGTCATGGGCGGGGCGAGTGGCATGCCATAGCGCGCCACGATAAAGCCGGTGCTCCAGAGCAGGACAAACACCAGCGGCATCGCCCGGATCAGGCCGCCTTCGTCGGCACGTGCATTCATTTGGGGAAAGCGGGCATTGAACCCGCATAACGCATTAGAGATGATTGCATCACATTCAGACCTGATATTTCACTGCCGCAGAACGGCACCATCGCTTTTCATACGGCTTACGAAATCAGCAATAAGCCTGTATGCCCGAAATTCCAATTTGTGCAGCTAGTGCCACCCTGCCCTTGATCACTCCACCGCAGCCAGCCGTATGGTGTATTGCCCCGATTTCTCGTCGCGCAGCAGTTGCAGCAGTTTGTGACTCTGCGCATCTTCCACCAGCTCCCTGAACGAGCGATAGCCATAGAATGACTCATTGAAACCGGGTCGGCGTCGCTGCATCGTGGTCTTGACCATCGAGCCCCAGATCTTTTCGGCCGAGCCGCGCTCCGAGATCAGTCCCTCGACGGTTTCGACCAGGAAATCCAAAGCCTCTTGCCGCTTGTCGTCTTCGCCTTTGGCTTCGGCCGGTTTCGCCTTTACCTTGGCGGGTGCCTTCTTGGCGGCCTGCTTCTTTTTGGCTTCCTGCTCGCGCACCAAGTCATCGTAGAAGATGAACTCGTCGCAGTTGGCGCTCAACAAATCGGAAGTGGAATCCTTCACGCCGATACCGATCACGTATTTGTTGTTCTCGCGCAGCTTGGACACCAGCGGCGAAAAATCCGAATCGCCGCTGATGATGACGAAGGTGTCGACGTGGGCCTTGGTATAGCAGAGGTCGAGCGCATCGACGACCATGCGGATGTCGGCGGAGTTCTTGCCCGATTGGCGCACATGCGGGATCTCGATCAACTCGAAGGCGGCCTCGTGCATGGTGGCCTTGAATTCCTTGTAGCGATCCCAGTCACAATAGGCTTTCTTGACCACGATGCTGCCCTTGAGCAGCAGGCGTTCCAGCACCTTCTTGATGTCGAACTGCGCGTACTTGGCGTCGCGCACGCCCAGCGCCACGTTCTCGAAATCGCAGAACAGGGCCATGTTGGTGATTTCGGGTTGGTTTGCCATTGCACATCTCCTTGAGTTGAATTGCGATACCTTGATGTGACCTGGTGTTCTATATCACTTTCCCCGGATTCATCAGCCCGTGCGGATCCAGGGTGTTCTTGATGCTGCGCATCAGTTCCAGCTCCAGTTCGCTCTTGTAGTGAGTGACCTCCTCGCGCTTGAGCTGGCCCAGCCCGTGCTCGGCGGCAATGCTGCCCTGCAATTTCGCCACAAATTCATACACGATGTGGTGCACTTCTTTCTCGTGCTGTTCGAGGAACATCTTGTTTTGCGCGGCGTCCGGCATGGAGGTGTTGTAGTGGATGTTGCCGTCGCCCATATGGCCGAAGGCGACGATGCGGACACCGGGAAACGCCTTGCGCAATGAGTCGCTCGCCTGTTCGATGAATTCCGCCACACGGCTGATCGGCACCGAGATATCGTGCTTGATGCTGAGGCCTTCCCTTTTTTGCGCCTCGGCGATGTTCTTGCGCAGTTTCCACCAACGCTCGGCATCGTCCTTGTTGGTGGTGACCTCGAACTCGATGATGCCGCTGCCGAAGGAGTTGAGCGCATAGCGCAAGGCTGCATCCAGCGGTGCGGGCAGCACATCGGCCAGGCGCGTGATGACGAGCCATTCATGCCTGGTGGCGAAAGGCTCACTGGTCTCGGGAATGTGTTTGGACACGAGGTCCAGGCACGAGCGCGAAATGAACTCGAAGGCATCGATCGTATCGCCGCAGTTCGCACGCAGGTGCGCCAGCAACTCCACCGCTGCGGCTGGGTCGCGCACCGCGATGCAGGCCGTCGCCACCGACTTCGGACGCGGAAAGAGCTTGAGCACGGCAGCAGTGATGATGCCCAGCGTGCCTTCCGCACCAATGAACAACTGCTTGAGGTCGTAACCGGTATTGTCCTTGCGCAGGCTGCGCAGCCCGTCCCAGATTCGCCCGTCCGGCAACACCACTTCCAGCCCCAGCACGAGATTGCGCGCAGTGCCGTAACGCAGCACGTTGATGCCGCCCGCATTGGTGGAAAGGTTGCCGCCGATCTCGCAATGCGGCGCGACCGCGGTCAGCCCCAGCGGGAACAAGCGATCCGCCGCTTCCGGTGCCGCATACAACGACTCCAGCTTGCAGCCTGCTTCCACGGTCATGGTGTAGTTGGTGGGATCAATGGCACGGACGCGGTTCATGCGCGAGAGGTTGATCACGATCTGCGGAATTGGTCCCGCCAGCGGCACCGAGCCGCCGCACAAACTGGTGTTGCCGCCCTGCGGCACGATGGAGATCCTGTTCGCCGCGCACAGTTTCACCACCGCGCTGACCTGCTGCGTATCGGAAGGGAACACCACGGCCAGCGCCTCGTTTGCGTAGCGGCCGCGCCAGTCTTTGCCGTAGGGTGCTGCATCTGCGCCGGTCAGTACGCCGTCGCGGCCGGTGATCGCGGTGAGGGATTCCAGAAATTTTGGTTCTATCGTCATGGTGTCCAGGCTCCTGTCAGGGTGGCATTGTAGCCCTGCAGCGCGAGAGCGTGGCGGGCGATATTTTTGCCACCTCGCCGTGAAGCCCAGCGGGACGGGCATGTTCAGGCATATGGCTTGCAAGCCGAGAAAGAACGGCATACTACAGCCATATTGCCTGCGGAACGCCTAACGATGGGCTTTGTGGGATAGGTATGTTTCATATCCGGCGACAGCACGATTTGCTCACTCCTTTAATTATTGAATATCCAACGAGCCTGGTTTGAAGAAACAAGTCGACTACGCCGCTTTTATTTGGTGTAACCAAAACCACCGGCCCCGGGCTAAAAGATTAAAAATTGCTTTTGCCTTGGTGCCCTGCCGTTGCTCTACATCGGGTCGGAAATTGATACATGGTGGGCGGGGATGCGGATATGATAGTTTCATCGGCAGGTTCATCCGGCCATCAATGGAGTACCATTCCGTGGATAAACGCTTCGAACATTTCGCGCAACTCGCCGTCGTGATTTTACTGGTGGGAGGCTGCTTTTTGGTGCTGAAGCCGTTCCTCACCGCGACGTTGCTTGCCGCGGTGGTATGCGTTTCGACCTGGCCGCTTTACCTCTGGTTGTTGCGCAAGTTCAAGGACAGGCGAAACATGGCCGCCTTGACGATGACGCTATCGCTGACCCTGTTGGTCATCCTGCCGTTGGCACTGGTGGCATATAACATGGCGGACAACGTCACGGCTTTTTACAATGCGCTGAAACAAGTCGTAGAAAACGGTCCGCCAGCGCCTCCTGCCTGGTTAAAAGAAATGCCGCTGGTCGGCAAATCAGCCGATGCCTATTGGCAGCTGGTTGCCACCAGCCAGGCCGAATTGGCCAATCTGGAGCAGCGTTTGCTGGAACCCGCCAGGATCTATCTGCTGGCAGGCGGCATCATGCTGGGGCAAGGTGTCATGGAAATGAGTCTGGCGGCATTCATCAGTTTCTTCATTTATCGTGAAGGAACGGCTTTGGCGGGTTTCGTTAATGTGGCAATGGCTCGCCTGGTCGGTAGTCATGCCGAAAATATCCTCGACATCATCAACGGCACGGTGCGGGGTGTCATGTACGGGTTATTGGGTACCGCACTTGCGCAGGGCGTGGTCGCCACCATCGGTTTTGTGATCGCGGGTGTACCGGCAGCGCTGCTGCTCGGTGTGTTCACTTTCCTGTTTTCCCTGATTCCCGTGGGACCCCTGCTGATATGGGGCGGGGCAGCCGTCTGGCTTTTCTATCAGGGAGAAGCGGGTTGGGGGATATTCATGCTGCTTTGGGGATTTTTCCTGATCAGCAGCGTGGATAACGTCGTGAAACCTATTCTCATCAGTCGTTCCAGCAACCTGCCATATATTCTTGGCTTGTTTGGCGTCTTGGGCGGGGTGCTCGCCTTCGGTTTCGTCGGCATCTTTATTGGTCCCATTTTGCTGGCGGTTGCATACAGCCTCATAAAGGAATGGATCGCCCGTTATAGCCAGGAATAAAGAATTGAAGAGGATCGATTTATCCTTCACTTTCGGCGGCGATAAATAAACCTGCCTCCTTTTTCCTGCGTGTGAAGGGGTGAGTAAGCAAGAAAATTGGTTTGAAAAAGTATTTCGAACACGACACCTTTGATTTCCAAGTACGTAGATGGGTTGACGAAGGATATCCATCACAAAGAACGATGGGTATCGCGTTGCTCAACCCATCCTGCGCGCTGTTTCGATCGCTTGCGTGGATTTTCGGCGTGACGAATAGATGAATTCTTCGAAAAACCAACACCGCGAGTCCACGATATGGCAGCGGCGATTCTGGGAACATGAAATCCGTAACGAAGATGATTTTGCCCGCCACATCGATTACATCCATTTCAATCCAGTCAAGCACGGACATGCACGCCACCCCGCAGACTGGCCGTATTCGACCATACATCGATATGTGAGAGAAGGTTTATATGCGCCGGATTGGGCTGACATCCCGGATTGCGAAGTGCCGAGCGACGATTGAAATTATTTATCGGAATCCAACAAAAACGTGCATTTGTAGGGTGGGCAATTTATTGCCCACGCGGTGGTGCCAATATGATGAAGTTACCGCGTGGGCACATGAAACGTGCCCACCCTACCCGACTATTGCGATGCCTTTGATTTGCGGCGCGCGCGCCATCGGGCGATCTCGCCGCGCCACCCATATAACATAAAGGTAAGGTAGGCAACCAAAACTGCTGCAATGAACCAAGCCCAGTCGGGCAGTAATTTCCAAAATCTCCAACCTGTAACAACGGCCAAGGTTCCTGTGGTGCGTAGCAGGAACGCGATAACAGCAATCGCTACTGCGGTTAAACCCGCAAACAGAAGCAGGCCAACTGCCACGAGAGGAACGAAAAAAATGATGTTAGCGATGACGTAACTGACCGTCTTGAACTTTGGGCTGCACCCGAATAGGCGGCACACTCCGTAGCACACCACCGATACAGCCAGGATCGCAACAGCATAGATGAATGTTTCCATAACTGTTTAGGGAATGGCACCTAACGAGGAAGTGAGAGGCGCTGCGCGGCTTTATCGCGCATCGCCTGCTCAACTGTAAGGTTGGACAGCATGATCTAACCTACCCTTGGTGCCAGTGCACAAAAACTCGAGACCAATAACGAGGCTTTTCGCAGCGCGCTCTATGTACACGAGCTGAGGTGTTTTGGTAGGACCCGTCACAATGTATCGCAGCCGATGATTCGAATAGTTAATGTCGAGTATTTGAATGGCTGCTATTTCACGACGGTCAAGTTTTACCTCTCTACCAAGTTTATGTCGCCTTGCGAGAGCCAAAGCTTTCGAGAGATTGTGTGACAAGGAACGAACTTCGTTTAAGGTCAAGCCGCGCTTAAGAAGAAATGCCTTCAAGGCAAGCTCGATGGCAATCCCATATAGCTGAAGCGTGGGGAAAAACAATTGACCTTCTTCGTAAATCTTTACTTCAACTATTCTCGCCGCAAGCAAGTAGTTGGCCGAGAACCGCCAAAAACCGTGTGGCGTTGTTTGGGCCGCCACCATGTTTGAAGTCTCGACGATTTTCATGCTGACTAGCGTAAAGTAGATGGCAATAATGCCGTATATTCTGGAACAGTCTTCCGTATACCCTGATACAGCATTCTAATCTCCTTGAGATTTTGGGCCGCGCAGACCATAGCACGACATTCAATTCAATCAAAGCGGCGTTACGTCAAACATTTTCCAGCCTCAAAACTCCATCGGATCAACATCCAGCACCCACCTCAACTTGCTCGCAGGCAACGCATCCAGCGTCGGCTTCCAAGCCCGCAAGAATTCCCCCAGCGCCTTGCGCTTGTCAGCCTGCACCAGCAGTTGCGCGCGGTAATGGTTGGCGCGCTTGGGCATGGCGGCGGGGACGACGCTGTACACCTCGACCGGCATGTGCAGTTCCTGCGCCGCGCTACGCGCCTGCTTGAGGAAGTTGTAGGCATCGCTTTCCTGCTTGCCTTCCGCGCTCAGCAGCGCCTGGAACACGAACGGCGGGAAGCCGGCCATCTGGCGCTCGGCCAGCAGGGTCTGCGCCCATATCTCGAAGTCGTGCGCGCGCAGGGCCTGGAACAGCGGATGGTTGGGGAAGGCGGTCTGCACGATGACTTCGCCCGCCTTGTCGGCGCGCCCGGCGCGGCCCCCGACCTGGGTGAGCTGGGCGAAGAGTTTTTCCGAGGCGCGGAAGTCGGCGCTGTAGAGCGCACCGTCCGGGTTGATGACGCCAACCAGGGTGAGGTTGGGGAAGTCGTGGCCTTTGGCCAGCATCTGCGTGCCGATCAGGATGTCGGCCTCGCCGTCATGGATCTGCTTGCGCATCACGTTCCATGCACCCTTGTTGCGTGTGCTGTCGCGGTCCACGCGCAGGATGCGGGCTTCGGGAAAACGGCCTTGCAATGTTTCTTCCAGACGCTGTGTGCCGATGCCGACCGGCTTGAGGTCGGCATCGCCGCAGGTGGGGCAGGCATGCGGCACGCGCTGCTGTGCGCCGCAGTGGTGGCAGCGCAAGCTGCGGTCTTTCTGGTGCAGCACCAGCTTGCCCGCGCAGTGCTTGCACTCGGACAGCCAGCCGCAGGAAGTGCACATCAGCACCGGCGCATAGCCGCGGCGGTTGATGAAGATGAGGCTTTGTTCCTTGCGTTGCAGGCGCGCCTCGATGGCGGCGAGCAGGGGCTCACTCAGTCCGTCCTGCAACGGCAGTTTGGTGATATCCATGCAGCGCACGACGGGCAGGGTCGCAGGCTGCACGGCGCGCTGCGTGAGCTTCAACAACTTGTAGCGCCCGCTCTGCGCGTTGTACCAGCTCTCCAGCGAGGGCGTGGCGGAACCGAGTACGATAGGTACGCCGCGCTGGTTGGCGCGGAAAATCGCCACGTCGCGCGCCGAGTAGCGCAGGCCGTCCTGTTGCTTGAACGAGGGGTCGTGTTCTTCGTCCACGAGGATGAGGCTCAGCTTGGGCAGCGGCGTGAACACGGAAAGGCGCGTGCCCAGCACGATGCGCGCTTCACCTGACTGCGCCTTGAGCCAGTTCTGCGCACGTTCGCCGTCGGCGAGGCCGCTGTGCAGGCTGACCAGGTCGACATCGGGGAAGCGGCTGCGGAAATAGTTCTCCAGTTGCGGCGTGAGATTGATCTCGGGCACCAGCAGAAGTACTTGCCCGCCCCTCTGCAACATTTCGTGCATCAGGTGTACGTAGATCTCGGTCTTGCCGCTGCCGGTGATGCCGTGCAGCAGGAAGCAACCGTAGCCTTTTTGTTGCGTGACGGCATCCACGGCTTGCTGCTGTTCGATAGTGAGTGCATGCGCATTGTTGAAGGTATGCGTGGCGCGCGATTCCGCCGTAAAGGTTTCTACCCAGCCCGCCTCCAGTAGCGACTTCAGTGCAGTCGGCGCGCTGGGCGACAGGCTGCGCAACTGCGCTCCGCTGAGCGGCGCCTGCCGCAGGGCCTGCAGGATGCGTTGCTGCACCACGCGCCGCTTGGGCAGCGTAGCCACATCCAGCGTCCTGCCCGAGGCACTCAGCGTGTAATCCAGCGCTTGCTTCAGTACGATCGGCTCGATCGCACGCAAGCGTGTCGGCAAGGCGGCGAGTACCGTGACACCGAGGGGATAGTGGTAATAGTCGCTGCAAAAACGCAGCAGGGTCAGCAGTTCTTCCGGCAATGGCGGCACGTCGTCCAGCACTTTGCTTACCGGTTTGATCCGGTCCGCAGCAAGTGCTGAATCCTGGACCCATTCCATCGCCACACCGAGCATCTGTTTGCGCCCGAACGGGACGAGCACCCGCTGCCCGATTCCGAGCGGCGTGTCAGCACTCACGAAATAATCGAAAAGTGTTGACAAGGGCACGTCCAGCGCGACGCGAATGATGGGCATTTTATGGAAAGATTCTCTGGTGAATTCTGTGAAGTTTAGCTAATCCGCTTGAGCCAATTGGGGATTTTTTCTTATGCACATAAGCTGTGGATAACTATGTGGGCAACTGCCCGATAATCAGGCTAACTCCTAATTGTATATACGGTTTTTTTCTGTCGCCCAAATTCTGTTCAGGCGTATAGCTCTTTAAAAAACAATCGCTTATGTGAAAAACAAAAAAGCCACGGAAAAATCGCTCCGTGGCCTCCGGGTAAAAATCCAGCTGTTTATAAGGCTAAAGCCCGGGCTTGATTCTTAATGATATTTTTTGCTCAACTCATGCACTGCCTGCACCAGCGCAGCAGCATTGTCCGGGTCGGTGTATTGCGAGATCCCGTGCCCCAGGTTGAACACATGCCCGCCGCCGTATCCATAGCTGGTCAGTATCTTTTCCACTTCGTCGCGAATGACTTCCGGCGTGGCAAACAGGACGTTCGGATCGAGGTTGCCCTGCAGGGCGACCTTGTGGCCGACCTTCTGCCGCGCCACGCCGATGTCCATGGTCCAGTCCAGTCCGACCGCATCGCAACCGATGTCGGCGATGCTCTCGATCCACAGGCCGCCGCCTTTGGTGAACACGATGCTGGGAACCTTCACGCCGTCATGCTCGCGCTTCAGCCCCTGCACG
>DAIDAJ010000037.1 GCA_027310665.1 Sideroxydans sp.
ATAGACCGCTGCTTGTCCTGAAGCTCACAGGAGCATCACCGCGGTTTCCTCCCTTGGTGCTTGTCAGACGCCTGCCCGCATAGGGTTGCGGTATCATCATGGCTACGTGTTTGAGGGCAGGCATCTGACAACCCTTAACAACTGCTGTCGGTTGGCCTGTTGGTACTAGGCGTCTCAAACTCGGCCGAAGCGGCCGTCATTGCCAGAATTGCAATGCGTCCGTTGAACAGTCAAAAGCGGACTGCTTTGAAGTTAAATTGCGTCTGTGCCTACCATTAACTATTATGCCCACGAGAGTTTCTCTCGTAGTAACTGTTAACCATTCCCTAAGGAGTCACAATGGATTTAAGAGATTTTGTTTCCGAGACGCTCACGCAGATTGTGGAAGGCGTCAAAAGTGCGCAGAGCAAAGCGGAAGAGTCGGGAGCAAAGGTTAATCCCCACCTTAGGACATCATTTGAGCAGGCGGGTAAACTTGGTTTCTTACAGACAGGTGGAGACGGATTCGCACAAATCGTTCAATTCGATGTCGCCTTGACTGTTACAGAGGGTACCGGAACCAAAGGCGGAATTGGGGTATTCGCTGGGGCCATTAATATTGGTAGCAGCGGCCAGTCACAAAGTGAAAGTTCATCGGTAAGCCGAGTTAAATTCAGTGTCCCACTTTCGCTGCCAAAATAGATGGTGCCAATGGCTAACCCTTCATTCCACCGGCTCAGCGCGAAAATCGTGGCAGGCTGGTGAATTCAGACGAAATAATTGTTGGTGACGAACATGTGGCTACTAAACAAGCTATTTACCCACGGGGATCAACCGACGCCACGGTTCGCATTCCAAGGCACTGTAAATTGGATGCGCGGCCTAGCAATCCTTACAGAGAACCAGTTCTCGCACGAAGACCTTAGGCCGTTCTACCAAGCTGTTCAGAGACGAGGCACCAACGAGGTAGCTGACGCACTAGCCTACGAATGTCTCACCATGTCCTTGCATAATGTGAGTGCAATCGACAGCATGGAGGAAATTGAAAACCCATATCCTGTCGTTCGCTCTGCAATCATTGCTTGGTACTACGCAACATATTATGCGGCAAAGGCAATGCTTGCCGCGTCTTCTGGCACAGATCCACAGACACATGCAGCTGCGGGGAAGATTTGGCAATCGGAACTTGTTAATGCTCATCTGGCAAAGCCGCCGTTTGATTTCAGCATTTCAGACATAACGCCTTCCCATGTGCAGGAGGTGATAGCCAATCTGAGGGGCGGCAATGCACATGACCTTAACGCCGAACCAACAGATTGTGAAATGGCGCTTGGTGCGGCCTTTTCCTACCTAAAGGGTACAGCCGAATATGAACAATGGCGCCTCGAAGAACAAGTCAAGGATAGTGCCGCGTACAAGCAGGGGGGATTCAACAGCTTCCGTTCTAACGCCGCGAAGGCGCTGAGAGACGCAAAGCTCGGACCTGCTCACGTGAATTTTCTGGTTCAGGCTTTTCGCTACCGAGGAAAGGCGAACTATCGAGATGCAATCTATCTGTCTTACGGCAGGGATGACAAGGATCGGCTGCGTCAATTTGTCACCGATCTTAGAGCTGTAAGTGGTGCATTTTCGCTAATGGCTGCCCATTACGTCTCAAAACGAGTAGAGAGAAATGATTGGGGACTCTTCGTCGCAGACATCATGGAGTTTGCAAAGTTTGATCTTCCTTTTGATTTGGCCGAAATTTAGCCCTTCATTGAAACCTAGCGCATGAAGCCGCGTTAGGCCACTTGAACTCGAGCGTAGACGTCTGTTTTGGTCGACTAAGTAGTCAGATTTGAATGCACGATGAGTGGCAAACAAAGGCCGAGGTCCAGTCATCAGTGCGGACATAACTACACGCTTGAATTACGGCCGCCGTGTTCAACTAAGCAGACTTAATGACGAACGATTGCGTCCATATGTGCGACTTAGTAGTATGCGGACAGGTCAACACATAATCGAATCTGCGTGAAAAGCCGCGCAAGTCGATTACCTTTACATTAGCTGTAGAAGGGACAGTCGGCATGAAGATATACGTTGTAAGATTAAATCCCGATACTCGCGGGTGTTTGCCATATTCAAAACATCCTACAGCCGAAGAATACCGGAGCATTCACGAAATCGCTCCAATGGATGGGTTTCATGAAGCGGTGAATTTTCTTCCGGAGAATGGAATTGTTAGAGGCTATCTCCCCCCACGCCACTCTGCTGGGATGCGTGATGGCGAGCCCTTCGTTCTTGTTTCGATAACTGCAAAGACAGCGAGAATTGGGGGTGACGAGATCGTTGGTATCCAAGCGGGCTGTAGGTACGAGGGGGAAACTCCAAGACGTGGCGGAACTCGCGCAACCCAAGAACTTGACCTAAGTTGGCATTATTCCTGCCCGGCTTCGATGTCAATGCTATTCGATCAGCCAATTCCAGGCGCAAGGAATATCGTCCTTGGTCAGCACGGGGGCTGGGTGAGGGGCCCGACGTTTGAAATCAAGAAGGCCGCGCAGAAGAGGCTTATAGACAATATTGGCGGCAAAATAAGCGCCGGTGAATCGCGCAAGCGGTTTGAAAAGATGCTAAGCAAAGCTGGTAAAGGCACTTCTGGCGTTCTTGCGGAGGAGTTGGAAGCGGAATCCACATTCGAATCCGATGTGATAGACGCGTTTCACAAAGACCTCACGAATGTCAGAGGAAACAGGCATCCGACGCAAAAGGAAGTGAGGTCTTTCGCGTACGAAAGAGACCCCTTTGTTGTCGCGTATGCGTTGAAGAAGGCGAACGGTTTCTGCCAAGAATGCGAGCAGGAAGGGCCTTTTGTTTCACGGGCCACGGGGCTCCCATATTTAGAGGTGCACCATCTAAAAATGCTCAAGGATGGTGGGAGTGACACGGTGGATAATGTTATTGCGCTTTGCCCGAATTGCCATCGTGCGATGCACCATGGCTAACCACGCGTCAGTCCGCTACGCGGCCTTCCGCCGCTTCACGTAGTGTTATGGATCAGCCGGATTTTGAATTAACCGGAAATTAAGCGGGTCAGCTTCGCAATTGATTCTGAACCACTTTGCAAATGGCCCATACAAGAGAGAATCAAGATGACTACTAAGCGATTCAAGTTCTCACACAATGCCGCAGACTACGAGGCATTGGGGAGCTACGGTCCTGGAAAACATTTCGCCGTCACAAAGTTTCCGCCAGGGGTGCCGCGCATGCTAAGTACATCGAGCGCCCCGAGCTGTGTTCCCGTTTTGGCTCTGGTAACCGACGTTGGAACGGAAGAAGAGTTGCGCGCCGAATTGGATATCAAGTTTCCCGGCTTCACCGATTTTGCGGCGTTCTAGGAAATGCCCTTTACATCTCCTTTCGCGAGCGCAGGTTTCCCAACCCGTCGTTGCGGGGGGCCTAGCGCATAAAGCCGCGCCAGGCCCCTGAACTCAAACGTAGGGATCAGCAAGCACTCCATGTCGAATCAACGATTTAGCGCGTCGGAGCGAGAGGCCATCTGGCTAGCTCACGAGAAGAAGTGCGCCTACACGAGAGAGCTCTTGGACGTCAGTAGCTTTCACGTCGACCACGTCCTACCGGAAAGCCTTGCTGACAACCCTACCGAGCTGGAAATTGTCAAGGCTCGACTAGGATTGCCTCACGACTTCGACATCTTCGGCTATGGCAATCTTCTTCCTTGTCGGCCAGGGGCAAATTTGCAGAAGAGCTCCGTAGTCTTGGACCCGGCGCCAATTCACTTCTTCCTTGGAATAGCGGCTAGCAAGAAGGCGTCAATTGCAGCGAATCTTGAACGCATCGAAAAGCGGAAAGTTCGCGGTAAAGCATTGATTATACTACAGCAATGTCTCGAGCGAGGTGACTTAGACGCCTCCGAAGTCGCTGGAATTCTTGAGGCACACTCGGAGGAACCTGCAGAAATTTTCCGCCTGCTTGAGGGAATGAAGTTCGCGGACAAGACAGAGGTACATGCGATCGCAAAGGCCAATATAGAAGTCCTTCGCGACCGTCCGATCCGCTTGGGGCAGAACGACCATATCGATGGCGTAACTCTGACTAATAATAGAGACGAGCAGGTTCACGTTCGTACTTGCCGCGAGTACAACGAAGCAGTCAAAGCCGACTTCTTCGCCTACACGACGTTTGACATGAAGATGGCAACGTTCTTCGAGCATCAGTGCGGTTTGCTCACTGCTTTAGAAGCGGCTGCAACACCAACGGTGAGCTTCATCGACAACCCGCGAGTCGGTGTGTTCGATCTCGAATTACTGCCGTTCTCGCTGTTCCCCGAGATTGGCGAGGAGATTCCAGACGAAGACCCCTCTGCCACGTATCAGAGCAAGGTGTCGGATGGCACGCTCGTGATCAAGAGGTTACGGCAGAATCTTCTGCAGATAGTAGCGCCAAATGGTATGGGGCATCAGCTAATCGAGGTTGCGCGAGCTGACTTCAACGGCGATGGAATCGAAGACATTCTGCTCTTTGAATACTGCTGGGCCACCACAGGAACACTCGGCTTCGGAGGCATTCGAATCTTGACGAGAAGATCGACTGACGGGCTGTTTGAATCAGTGGCGGTACCGTGATCCCTAACCCTTCAATCGAGAGGACGTGCCCCGACAAGCCGGGTCACGCCTCTCGTCCCAAACATTGACGTCCGCTTTGGTCAGCTAAGCTGCCTGATTCCAAGGCATGATGAGTTGACCGCTTTGGCCGAACACCAGCCAAACACAGCGCGCGGGACGAGAGGGAAAAAGCCAGACTTGATCGGCGCATCCCCAATTAAAAAAGGCAGCGCGCATGCGCTGCCCTTTCTTCCACCCAAACCAAGTATTACTTGATACTCGGCACCCCGCTCAGATAGCCAACCACACCCCGCTGATCCACCTTCTTGCCCAGCACATCCTTGATCGCTGCCGGGTATTGCTTCAGGTCATCGGTCGCTCCGGGATGCTGGACATTGCCCATCAGATAGAAATGGCCGTTCCAGTCATCGACCACTTGCAAGCCCGTATCCTCGGCGCCGATCGGCGCGGAAAAGATGCGGACCGGCTTCGCCTGTTTTTGGCTTACGTCGTAGGCCCAGACAAAGTTGTTCAGATGATTCCCGCTGTCCTCGCCGATGAATAAGGTGTGCAGGCTTTCCGAATATTTCAGGTTATCCGGATTCGCGATGCGGTCCGTATCGCACTTGTCGAACTCTCCATATTGCTGGCCGAACGGCTTCTTCGCGCCCGTCACCAATGCCTGGATACTGCCGGCCACCCAGTCGCTGTTGATCCTGTTTCCATCGAGGTCGCGCTCTCCGCCTTTCAGGTTCGCTTCATATACGGCACCGCAAGCCATATCCTTGGGGTCGCCTTCCAGGTTGATGTCGTCATGAGGGCGATCTTCGTTCAGCTTGTCCACCATGCTCTTTTCGACATACGACATGGCGACATACAGGCGCTTGTCGCGCGCATTGTGCGTTACGCCTTCCATCTTGGTGAATTCGCTGGTTGCTCCCAGCAGTGCGGCGTAGCGACGGCTTTCCAGGAATGCAGCCGCTTTTTCCTTGCCCGGTTTCAGCTTCAGATATTCCAGATGCGCCACTTCCTTGCCTGTTCCGGGGTACACATAGACAGGCTTGAAGTCGCTGAATTTTGCCGGGTTCGCTTTCACGTCGCCGGGGCTGGCCACTTCGAAAATATCGGAGAATCTGATCCCGCCCTGTATCAGCTTGTGAACCTCATCTTCACCGGCATGGCCCAGCGGGATCCAGCGCAACCCGGCCTTGCCGCCGTTGACCGCGGACACTTCCATCCAGATCGCCGCGTACAATGTACCCGCAGTCAGTTGTCCCGCCTTGTCGGCGACGAACATGAACATCACGGTGTCGCGTCCGTCATCGCCCATGTACACGGTACGCTTGTCCGGCATCACATCGCCCAGTTCATTTGCCAGCCTGCCCATTGCATAGTGCTTAACAAAATGGGAATGGCCTTTGTCGTCGACCGAGACCTCGAATTTGTAACCGTAGGCATAGGGATTGCTGCCGCCAGACTGCGCAGTTTTGTCCAGGGTGCCGGTGTACAGATTCATGGTCTGCAGCGGTTCGTTTTCAAACTCCTTGGCGTTCGGTTCGTATTCTTCCCCGCCCAGATGCGTGCCCCACGGCGTCATGCTGCCGGCGCACGGTGTCCATATCCCGCCGCTGGCGGACGCATCGACGTTGGCCAGGTCGACGACCTTCAGCAACCCGGTCTTCTTGTCCTGAACCACCGTTGCCTGATTGATCGCTGCAGGCAATTGCGCATATAGCTGCACGGCCGGTTTGCCCGCATCCACATTCGGCGCTTCGGTGTTGTATTCGTAGTGCGTCATCAGGTACGCCGTGTATTTGCCCTTTTGTGTGCCCAGCAAGGAGTTCGCATCCGGCGCATATGAAAAGAACGGGCCTTGGGCGACTTCGCCGTCTGCATTGGCGGCGGTGCGCTGGATCAGCTTGCCGTCCTTGTCCACGATGGCGCCTGCCTGCCAGTGACCGATCTTGTCCGATGAGCGATACAGCGCCCGGTACGTCAGCGGGAACACTTTCTTTGTACCGTTGCGGTAAGTCACGATGGCGCTGGAGCGCGTATAAAAGCTGGTGCGCTCCGCATCCGTTTCCGGTGCAGGCGTCGAAGTAAACTCCACAGTAGTTACCGCTGTTTCGGCCAGCGAAACAACCGGCATCAGCAACGACACCAGCAGCAGGGATAATTTCAGTTTCTTCATTGTTAGTCCTTGATCAGGTTCATCAGGTCGCCGATGGCGGGCCTGTTCTTGGGTAAATAGGGCGATGCCTTGTCGTGGATCGGGTTGGGCAGATTGTCCCGGCTGCGATTCGACAGCGGAGGTATGTTCCAATTGTGCTCAATGAATTTGAGTATGGATGCGTGATCGTAATAGGTGTGATCGACGTAGCCTTTCTTGGCGTGCGGAGAAATGACCAGCAGCGGGATGCGCGGACCGTCGCCGAAGAAATCGATGAACTGGACGTAGCCGGAATCGTAGTAACCGCCGCTCTCGTCGAAGGTCACGAAGATCGCTGTCTTCTTCCATAGTTCGGGGTTCTGCTTGACCTTGTCCACCACGCTGCGCAACAACTCGTCAAAGCCGGTCTCCATCGCGTAGCCCGGATGTCCGGATATGCTGTCGTAAGGAGCGATGAACGAGACGGCGGGAAACGAAGATTCGCTCTTCTGTGCATCGACATAGAACTGCTGCAGGTCCTGCAACTTCGATTTGTCCGATCCTTGCATCGTGGAAGAAAAAAATGATTGGGTATCGCACATTGCGCAATATTCCTTGTCGACAGTTTTTCCGTCGTTGCGGCCGCCGGTGTACCAACGCCAGGTCACGCCCTTGGCCGTCAAAGCATCGCCTATTGTGGGGATAGTCTGCGGCGGCAATTTGTCCTGGGTCAGTGGCAGTGCTTCCCCGGTTGGAGAGAAGGACGGGTCCAGGTTGCTCACCATGTAATAGGTGTCCGGCGCGCAGTTTCCATCGTTAAATGCACGGTACGGCAGGCGTTTCAGAAAATCGCTTATGCCCTTCACGCCGGGATTTGCGGTGTCCGAGCAGTTGACATAGGTTCCGCCCACATAGCCGTCTTCCGTATACCAGTTATTGGTGTCGGGTTGCGCATCCGGGTTCTCGATAAGCTTGGCCGGGGGAACGGCAGGTTTGCCGTCATGCGTAAAAAATGCGACGTCGGCCGTCGTGAGCGCGAGGTAATTGCCGGTCGTGCCGCCCAGTATCGGCTGGTGATAATTATCGGCAATCGCATACTCGTCGGCCAGTTGACGAATATAAGGTGCATCGCCCTGAGCCATATTGTAGAAACCCATGGCCACGCCGCCCTGGAAGGTCTTGCCGTACGCAACGGGTGCCTTTCCGTTGCTGGGGCCGATGCCGGCAGTCTCTGCAGTCCATACATACAAATCTTTTTTCCCGCCATCCACCTGCTGCCACATCTGGAAAAACCGGTGCACGGGATCGCCGGTGTGCGTGCCGTAGCTCACATATTTTGTGATCTGGAATGGTCCATTCGGCAAATCGGCCGGAAAGCGCGCATCGGGCACGTCCTTGCGCTGCCCGAAAGCACCCCAAGCATAAGGCTGGGGTAAAAATTCGTAGGCACCGGTTATATCGGGAGTCGGGACGTATTCTCCTTTGCTCTGCGCAAGGTGCTGTGCCGCCAGGCTGAAGTTCTTACCCGGTGTTCCGTCTTCATTCACGATGCCGCGCGACAACAGATTCGAGATCGTCTGGCCCTTTTTGGGGCGATATGTGGCGAACATATTGTCGAACGAGCGATTCTCCCCGACGATCACGATGACATGTTCGATAGGAGTGACGGGCTTGGGTGTTGAGGCGGCCAGTGCCGGCGATGCAATGGCAATGGATGCCAATAAACTCAGTTTGAGATGATTCATTGTTGCCTCTATATCTCGTTTCATCAGCCGTCATTCCGGCCTGCGCCGGAATGACTAGGCATGATTTTCCAGCTTAACGCGCGCCCAACACCGTCAGCGAGATCAGCTTCATCTGGTTGTTGATCTGTTCCACTTTGTTGTTGAAGTAGTTGAAGAACATCATTGCGTAGAGCGCGATGAAAATACCGAAGCCGGTCGCGTACAAAGCAGTACCGATACCGCGGCTCACTGCAGCCGGGTCGGCGGCCGCATTGCCGGAAGCCAGACTGTGAAATGCGTCGATGATGCCCAGGATGGTGCCGAGCAGGCCCAGCAGCGGAGACATGGTGATGATGGTGTCCAGTATCCACAGGCGCGGCCCAACCAGGGGCTTCTTGGCGACATAGATGGACTGCACGATAAATTCCAGCTGTTCGTTG
This sequence comes from Sideroxydans sp., assembly GCA_027310665.1. Taxonomy (GTDB): domain Bacteria; phylum Pseudomonadota; class Gammaproteobacteria; order Burkholderiales; family Gallionellaceae; genus Sideroxyarcus. Next base: position 8,897 of record DAIDAJ010000037.1, read on the forward strand.
GTGTGGTGCTCTTCCGTCGCTTTCACCACCGCGCAGATCGCCTGCGCCTGGGGGCTGGTTTGCGTCTGGAATGTATCGACTATCTGGCTGTGCAATTTCTTGTCGTGCAAATGGCTGTGCACGAAGTTTTCTACATTCTTTCCTTCCCGCAGGGTCACTGCGAAAAAGATGAGGCGTTCGATGATGACGTAGGTAGCCAGCAGCAGCACACCTATCATGAAGTACATGACCAGATCGTGAATCAGATTAAAAGACATTTCGTTTCCCGAATAAAAATGGCCGGGACAAGATTGTCCCGGCCCGGTTGCCCGATTAGAACTTGCCGCTTAGCGTTGCAAAGAATTGACGCGGAGCGCCTTCCTGCAATGTGGCGAACGCGCCTTGAGGATCGGAGGCGACAAAGCCGTTGCTGCCGATCGTGGCGAAGTAATGCGTGTTCGCCAGATTGGTGATGGACAACTGGACAGCCAGTTCCTTCATCCCGGCAACGTTCTTCTCCCTGTAACCGGTGGAAGCATTGAACAGCCAGTAGCCATCGACCTTGTTGTCGTTCGTGTAGGTGTAGTAGCGCTGGCCGGTGTATTTGCCGTCGAGGCTGCTGAACCAGCCGTTGTTCTCATACCCGACGTTGGTAGCGAACATGAGCTTGGGAGCATCGACCACCTGCTTGCCGTTCGTATGGACCAATGTCGTCCCGTTCATGTAGTCGGACTTGTATTGGGAATCATTGAAGGTCAGCGAGTTGAACCAATTCCAGTTCTGTGCCATGGACCAGACCAATGCCGCTTCCACACCCTTGCTTTGCACCGATCCCACGTTCACAAACGTGCCGGGAACGCTGATGATGCCCTGTGCCACCGCCACTTGCAGCAGGCGATCGTGGAAATTGGTGAGGTAAGCGGCCAGCGACCCTTGCAACGTATCGCCCCGGTAGCGGTAACCGACTTCATAGCTTTCCGAGACTTCGGGCTTCAGGTCGGCCATGCCGGCATTGAACGCGGCAGGCGTTTGCGAGAAAGGACCGTCCACACCCGGCTGGTATGCGCGCATGTTCTGCGAGGCGGACGCGAACATTTCGCTCATGTCATCCAGGGCGAAATTGATACCCAACTGGGGCAGGAAGGTCTTCTTTGCTGTCAGCGTGCCACCGGAGCGGTTGCCCGCCTGGCTGGTTGCGTCGATCTGCACCTTGGGCGATTTGGCGCCGAAGTTGGCCTTCAACTGCCCGTTCATCAGCGCCAGCGTATCCTGCACATAGAACTGGGTCGTTGTGGTCGTGAAGTCCTGCGCAAAGTCGGTGGCAAACGGGTTGGTCAGGAAATAGTTGGTATCGTACGGCCCCGTTACTCCGTAGTAATTGCGGGCCAGCGTGCTGTAGCTCTTTTCGTACCACAGGCCTGTATTGACAGTGTGGATTCCGCTGGTCCAGGTCAGGTCGTTCACCGTACCACTGCGGCGAATGCCGTATTCCGTAGTGCGAATGGAGATCGGCAATCCCGCACCCGTGTAAACGCCGACAGCTGCCGGCGTACCGGGCGAAGCCACATAGGGGGTATACCAGTGGCCCTGTCCCTCGTTGGTGTGCGAGTAGAAGGTAGACTTCAGGCGCAGATCGTCGCGCAATGCCAGATCGAAAGTGGTACCCATCAACCTGTCCTTGCGCAGGCCGCGAGCCAGGTAATAGGCCGCGTCCATGGGGCCCGTGCTGGGATTGATGGATGCGACAGCCGGGGAATATATGCCGTGAGCCGCATTGATCGCACCCTGCCAGTTGGGCGCATAGTTATCCCAGCCCCATCCCAGTTTCTGCTGCATATCGATCGACATGTCCTGATAGTCGGTCTCGCTGCGATTCGACGTATTCAGGAATGCGCTGATCTTGTTTTCGCCCCACATGTGTACCAGCTTGGAGTTGAACTGCTCCTGGGTTTGGGGACCCCAGCCCTTCCATTTTTCCGCATTCTGTCCGGTATAGCTGAAATAAGCCTTGGTTCCGGATTCAAGCAGGCCGGTATCCAGGCGCGCAAAGGTGCGCGTCATGCTGCTGCTGCCCATGGTTTGGTCGAGACGCATGCCGAGTTTGTTTTCCGGATCGGCCGAGTAAAACTGTACTGTTCCTCCCAGATTGCTGGTGGAGGCCACGCCCAGCGAGCCGGAGCCTTGCGACAGATCGACACGCTGGATGTTTTCAGTGGAAATTGCACGGGTGATATGCAGGCCATTGTTGTTGCCGTAACTCATGTCGCCCAATGGAATACCGTCCAGGGTAAACCCCATGTAAGTCTGTCCGAAGCCGCGCACGCCAAAACGCGTGGACCATTCATATGTACCAAATGGATCGGACGATTGGAAATTCACGCCGGGCAATTTTGCCAATACCTTTAGCGGGCTGGTGCCCGGTGCAGCCTTTTGTATATCGTCAGCAGTGATACTTTCCACCTGACGGGATTTCCCCTGACCAAACACCGAAACATCTTCTGTTTGCACCACTGCCCCATCCTCGGCAAATGCACCCGTTGCGAACACCGAAGCCAGCAAAATCACAACTGGCTTCAATTTCCAATTTTTATGTTGCATACACACTCCCTATGAGTTGATTGAAAAAACCAATTTGGTACGAAATACCTTACTGCTTGCACCCATCCATGCATCATCAGGAAAGCTCCTGTAAGAAGCCGACTTCACCGCCCTGATTGCTGCCTGGTCGAGTAACTTGTAACCGGAGGAAGAGGCGATCTCCGCCCGGATCAACTTTCCGGAACGATCCAGCTCGTACAGCACCTCGACCTCCCCCGTCATGCCCAGGTCACGGGCTGTGTCGGGATAGATTTTTTTGCGCTCGATCCGCGCTTTCACGTCTTGCGCGAATTGGCTTTCGGAATCGGCATTGCTCCTCTGTTGAGCTTGCGGCTCGACCTTCGCCGGCTGCTCGGCCTGGGTCGGCTGCGCGACCGTGGGCGGCGGTGTGGTTTCCTGGATCGCGGGAGCCGGGGCATCCGTCACCGGAACCACCTCCTTGGGCGGTTCGACTTTCTGGGGAGGGGGCTGGACCTTCTGCACCGGCTGTTGGACGGATTGCTCCGTCGCAACGGGCGCGGCCGCGAGCGTCAGGCTGATCGGTTCTTCCTGCGCGGGAATTTCCTGGTTCATCGCCAGCGTTTGCGACATCACCAGGATGAGGATCCCGGTCGCGACCGTTCCGAGTCTCGCAGCAGTCTCACGTCTATGGTAGATAGACCAGTTCATTGCCATATTCATCGCGGCCACTTATTTCTTCTTGGATGAAATGGCGATGGCTGTGATGCCGGACGACTTGATGCTGTCCATCACATCGACCAACTGTTGCACCGATACGTCCTTGTCGCTATTGATGACCACATCGACATCGCCGGACTCCTTCAATTGCTTGAGGGCGGATGACAGTCCCGCCAGCGAGTAATCGGTGCCGTCCAGTTGCACCTGTCCCGCCGGGGAGATGGTCACGACAGCGTGTTTGCGCACCTGCAGTTTGTCCGGCTGCGCCGAGCCCGGCAGAGTGGTCTTGATCCCCAGGGCGGGAATCACGTTCAGGCTGATCAATACAAAAAATACCAATAAAAACATCATCACGTCGATCATCGGGATGATTTCTATTCTGGCTTTCTTGGGTGTTTCG
>DAIDAJ010000042.1 GCA_027310665.1 Sideroxydans sp.
CTGGCGCCGGGCTTGCGGCTCGGCTATCTCGCCGCTTCGCCGCAGTTATTGCCGTTTCTCACCCGGCTCAAGCAGGCCGCCGATCTGCACAGCAACCGTGTCAGCCAATGGCTGGTGTTGCAGCAGCTGAACGATCCAGCCTGTGAACAACGTTTGCATTTACTGGCACGGCGCTATCGCGAGCGCCGCGATACCTTTGAGGCCGCATTGCGCCGCCATTTCGGAGACCTTGCCAGCTGGCAAGTGCCGCCCGGCGGCCTGTTCTTCTGGCTGACGCTCAATCGCTGCATCGATACCCGGCTGCTTCTGCCCAAGGCGATCGAGGAGGGGGTTGCCTTCATGCCGGGAGAACCATTCTTTCCCGCGGCGGTGGAAAGCAGCGGCCAACTGCGCCTTAACTTTAGCCATGCCAGCGAAGAGCAAGCCGATGTCGGGTTGGCCAGACTGGCGGCACTGATCCGCAGCTTTGCGTGATGAACTGTTGAAGCGGGATCAAGGCGGGACAAACTGAATTAGAATGAATCATGGAAATAAAACTTTACGGCACCGCATTCTGCCATCTGTGCGAGCAGGCGGAAGCGGTCTTGCGTGAGATCGGTATCGAGGCCGATTACATCGATATTGCGGACGACGACGAACTGCTGGAGAAGTACGGCATACGCATCCCTGTGCTGAAACGCGCCGATACGGGTGCTGAGCTGGGATGGCCGTTCGATGCAGTGGCCGTTTCCTGTTTTTTGGAGTGACAGCAAAACTAACGCGGTTACGACGTGACCTGAAGGTCGGTCTTCATCGCAACCTGGTGCCGCCGTGCTACAGCAGAACCAGGTTGTCCCTGTGTATCAGCTCCGGTTCGTCGACGTAACCGAGAATGCTCTCGATCTCTCCGCTGGCCTTGCCCGCGATGCTGCGCGCTTCGTCCGCGTTGTAGTTGGTCAGGCCGCGCGCGATGTCCTCGCCGTTCTGATCAAGAATCGCGACCACCGCGCCGCGCTGAAATTCCCCGCTGATCTGTGTGACACCGATAGACAACAGGCTTTTGCCGTCCACACGCAGGGCTTTTACCGCACCTGCATCCAGCGAGATTCTCCCGCTGACCTGCAGATGGTCTGCGAGCCATTGCTTGCGGGCATCCAGGGAGAGTGCGGCCGCAGTCAACAGTGTGCCGATGGATTCGCCTTGCAGCAGTCGCGGCAGCACATCGCGTTCGTGGCCGGAGGCGATGACGGTGTGCGCCCCGCTGCGGGCCGCACGTTTGGCGGCGAGTACCTTGGTGATCATGCCGCCGCGTCCGATGTGGCTGCCGGCGCCGCCGGCCATTGTTTCGAGTGCGCCATCGCCTGCCAGCGCCTCGCTGATGAGTGTGGCACCGGCGTCTTTGCGAGGATCGGCGGTATAAAGGCCGTCCTGGTCCGTGAGGATGACCAGCGCATCGGCTTCGATCAGGTTTGCGACCAGCGCGCCCAGCGTGTCGTTGTCGCCGAATTTGATCTCGTCCGTCACCACTGTGTCGTTCTCGTTGATGATCGGGATGACGCCGAGCTTGAGCAGGGTGCGCAGGGTGGAGCGCGCGTTGAGGTAGCGTTCGCGGTCGGCGAGGTCGGCGTGGGTCAGCAGCACTTGCGCGGCGTTCAGCTGATGCCGGCGGAAACAACTCTCATAGGCCTGCACCAGTCCCATCTGGCCGACTGCCGCCGCCGCCTGCAGCTCATGCACGGCGCTGGGGCGTTGCTTCCAACCCAGGCGCTGCATGCCCTCGGCGATCGCGCCGGAAGAGACCAGCACCACTTCGCAGCCTTGCGTGCGCAATGTGGCGATCTGTTGTGCCCAGTTGCCCAGGGCATCCATATCCAGGCCGGTGCCCTGGTTGGTCACGAGGCTGCTGCCGACTTTGACGACGATGCGTCTGGATTGGGTCAGAACGGTTTTCATGCTAAGGGGTCGTGAATATCGATCTCGGTCTCTTGCGCACTTTCGGTGATGGCGTCCTGCTCCTGCGCGGCTATCTGGTTGATGTGCTCCATGATAGCGTAAGTCAATTCCTTGCAGCCTTCGCCGTTGATGGCAGAGATGGCGAAGTAACGCGTGTCCTCGCCGAAGGCCTTGAGGAAGGCTGCGACCTTTTCGGCGCGGTCTTCTTCCTGCAGCAGATCCAGTTTGTTCAATACCAGCCAGCGCGGCTTGTTGTACAAGGCTTCATCGTATTTCTTCAGTTCGTTCAGGATGGCGTGCGCCTCATGCACGGGGTCGACACCCTCGTACATCGGGGCGAGATCCACCAGATGCAGCAACAGGCGTGTGCGGGCCAGGTGGCGCAGGAACTGGTGACCCAGTCCGGCACCTTCGGCTGCGCCTTCTATCAACCCAGGAATGTCGGCGATGACAAAGCTCTTTTCTTCCGAGATGCGCACCACGCCCAGATTGGGATGCAGGGTGGTGAAGGGATAGTCGGCGACCTTGGGGCGTGCCGCGGACACCGCGCGGATAAAAGTGGATTTCCCCGCGTTGGGCATGCCGAGCAGGCCGACATCGGCTAGCACCTTCAATTCCAGCTGCAATTCGCGGCGCTCGCCTTCTTCGCCCGGCGTGCATTGACGCGGCGTGCGGTTGGTGCTGGATTTGAAATGCAGGTTGCCCAGTCCGCCTGCGCCCCCCTTGGCGAGCAGGATTTTTTCTCCGTCATGGGTGAGGTCGGCGATGATCTGCCCGCTGTTGATGTCCGTGATGACCGTACCCACCGGCATGCGCAGGATGACGTCGTCCGCGCCTTTGCCGTAACAGTCTGCGCCGCGCCCGGATTCTCCGTTTTTGGCACGGTGCATGCGCGCGAAGCGATAATCCACCAGCGTGTTGATGTTGCGGTCGGCGACGGCGATCACGCTGCCGCCGCGTCCGCCGTCGCCGCCGTCCGGCCCGCCTTTTTCGATGTATTTTTCGTGACGAAAGCTGGCCGCGCCGTTACCGCCGTTGCCCGCGATGACTTCTATTTTTGATTCGTCGATGAATTTCATAATGTTGTAGGCCGGGTTAGCGCAGCGTAACCCGACATTTCATCAAATATCGGAAGTTGTCGGGTTACGCTGCGCTAACCCGACCTACGGTGTTCCAGAAATAAAAAAGCCCTACCTCGCGATAGGGCTCATTCTAACTGCCTGAATGCTTAAGCAGCGACGATGCTGACTGTCTTGCGCTTGGTTGCGCCCTTGATCGCAAACACCACCTTGCCGGTGATCTTGGCGAAGAGTGTGTGATCCTTGCCCATGCCGACGTTGTCGCCTGCGTGAACCTGTGTGCCGCGCTGGCGCACGATGATGCTGCCCGCGCTGATCAGTTCCCCGCCGTAGCTCTTGACACCCAGTCGTTTCGAGTGCGAGTCGCGGCCGTTACTGGTACTGCCTCCGCCTTTTTTCGATGCCATGTTGCAGCTCCTTCAGAATTTAAGCCGAGATGCCGTCGATGCGGATCTCGGTGAAGTTTTGACGATGACCTTGATGCTTCTGGTAGTGCTTGCGGCGACGCATCTTGAAGATGGTCACTTTGTCGTGGCGACCGTTGGCGATGATCGTCGCCTTGACGGTGGCGCCGCTCAGCAGAGGCTTGCCAACGGAGACTGTGTCGCCATTGCCGACCATCAGCACTTTGTCCAATACGATCGCGCCGCCGACGTCGCCGTCTATGGATTCGATCTTCAGAGTTTCACCTTCGACAACGCGATATTGCTTGCCACCGGTTTTGATTACTGCGTACATGACTACCTCGCTAGATGCGGTTTTTAGTTACGGCATAACCTGAAGGTTAGCCTTCACTGAAATCA
>DAIDAJ010000064.1 GCA_027310665.1 Sideroxydans sp.
GTATTTGCGGGCGTATACGGTGCCGGCGCCCTTGAATTCGTCGGCCAGCACCTGCGCCTTGTCCTGCGTGCGATTGGCGATGTCCACGCCCAGGCCGGCATTGAACAGCGGCCACAGCACGCCCGCCGCGGCGCCGCCTGCGCCGAGCAACAGCGCATCCTTCCACATCAATTTGAAGCCGAGGTTCTTCTCGATGTCGGCGAGCAAGCCGGTGCCGTCGGTGTTGGTGCCGAGGATCTCGCCGTCCCTGAATATCAGCGTGTTCACCGCCTTCGCCTCGCGCGCCCTGCTGCTGAGCTGGTCGCATAGCGCATACGCTTCGAACTTGAACGGCACGGTGACGTTGCATCCTTTGTAGCCTTCCGCACGCAGGCGTTGGATGGTCGCGGCGAAGCCGTCCAGCGGCGCTTCGATGGCTTCGTAGCGCATGTCCTGGCCGGTCTGCTCGGCGAATAGCTGGTGTATCAGCGGAGACTTGCTATGTGCGATGGGGTTGCCGATGACGGCGTAACGGTCGGTCATTGCAGAAGTTCTGAGTACTGAGTTGTCAGTGCCGAGTCTGGGAAAGCGAATTATAGTTCATGTGGTACCCGGCACTCAGCCCTCGGTACCGAATTACAACGGCAATACGACAGACGCCACCAGCCCACCCGACGGATGGTTTGTCAGTACCAGCTCACCGTTGTGGCGCTGCACGATGTTGCGGGCGATGCTCAGGCCCAGTCCGGTGCCGCCCGATTCCCGGGAACGCGAGTGTTCGATGCGGTAAAAAGGGGTGAACACGGTCTCCAGCAACTCGGGCGGGATGCCCGGGCCGAAATCGCGGATGCGGATATGGCACTGGCGCGCATCGCGACTCAACGAGACTTCGGCGCGCTGGCCGTATTTCACCGCGTTGTCCAGCAGATTGGACAGTGCGCGGCGCAATGCCAGCGGGTGCGCCTGCAATTGCACCGGTGTGTGTTCGACGTAATCCACCTGCTGCCCGGCTTCGACGGCGTCGCTGCACAGGCTGTCCAGCAGCGAATCGAGATCGAGCAATTGCGTCGCCTCGCTGGTATCCAGGCTGCGCGCCAGTTCCAGCCCTTCCTGCAACATCTGCTGCATGGATTGCATGTCGCCGACCAGCTTGTTGCGCAACGCTTCATCGGGCAGTTTTTCCAGGCGCAGGCGCAGACGGGTCAGCGGGGTTTGCAGGTCATGCGTGATCGCGGCCAGCATGCCGGTGCGTTCACGCACGTCGTCATAGATGCGCTTCTGCATCCGGTTGAAGGCGCGCGTCGCGACGCGCACTTCGTTGCTGCCCTGCTCGGGCAGGGGCTTGCCGGCGCGCGAGATATCGAGATTGTCCGCGGCGTCGGCCAACTGGCGCAAAGGACGGGTGGCGATGCGCGCCACCAGCCAGGCCAGCAGGCCGATGCACAGCGCAAACAACAGCATCGCACTCCATACCGGCGAAGGAAAGAACGGCCCGCGCATCGGCGGCACGGGAACGATCAGCTCGAACCGGCTGCCGTCCTGCAGCGTGATGTGCACGCGCTCGCATTGCGGCGGCTCATGCATGCGGCGCGGCCATCTTATGGGCGCACCGGCGCAGGCCGCAGAATTCGGCAATTCCGCCTCGATGCCCACGCCGTCCAGCCGCTGGTGCAACGCGTCTTCCAGCTGGTTATCCCTGGCCGTCACGGGCGGCGAACCGTTGCCGTCAGTATGTCCGTGTATGCCCATGCCGTGCGATTCATGCAGGAAATCGTCGCGCTGCGATGGCGGTGTCCGCTCCAGTGTTTCCACCACCTCGGCGATCTCGCTGGCCAGATGCTGGGCGCGTACCCTGTCGAACATCTCCTGCTGCCTGGAATGGGTGAGGAGCACGGTGCCCACGGCGGCAACGATCATGCCGGTCAGCAGGATCAGGAACAGGCGGCCATGCATGGAGCGGTAGATCGACAACATCTCATTCACCTCGTTTCACTGTGGCTGCGAGCAGATACCCTTCGTTCCGCAGCGTCTTGATGAGTTTCGGCGCGCGCGCGTCGTCGCCCAGTTTCTGGCGCAGGCGGCTGATATGCAGATCGATGGAACGGTCGAGCGGGTCAGTCTCGCGTCCCTGGGTCAGGGTCAGCAGCTGGTCGCGGTTGAGCGCGCGGTTGGGCCGTTCCAGCAGTACCTTGAGCAACCGGAATTCGCCGCCCGAGAGCATGACCACCAGGCCGGCGCTGTTCTGCAATTGCCGGGTGGTCTCGTCCAGCGTCCAGCCCGCGAAATGCCACAACGACGCGGCACCGGATGCCGGATCGGTCACGGTACTGCTGCGGCGCAACACGTTGCGGATGCGCACCAGCAATTCGCGCGGTTCGAACGGTTTGCACAGATAGTCGTCGGCGCCCATCTCCAGTCCGAGGATACGGTCCAGCGGCGCACTGCGCGCAGTCAGCATGATGACCGGCATGGCAGAGCGCGCACGCAGGTCGCGGCACAGGGTCAGCCCGTCGCTGCCGGGCAGGGTCAGGTCCAGCACGACCAGGTCTATCGGTGTACTGTCGAGCACTTGCTGCATGGTCGCGCCGTCCTGCGCGGTGCTGATCAGCCAGCCTTGCTGGCCGAGGTAGTCGGCCAGCAGGCTGCGGATGTCCGCATCGTCGTCCACGATCAGGATACGCGGCGGTGTGGAGGGTGTCGTCATGGGGCGGACATTACAACGAAATCGGCGGTTGCGGACAACCGATACAATTCTGTACAAAATGTTCGCTGGCTGACATACGCCGGATACATGCAACGAGTCAAATGGGCACCGTGCGTAGAGGCACGTCATTCAACCAACACGATGGAGAGCGATCATGAACAAGGCATTGAACAAGTCAGTGAAGATGTTATTGGCAGGAGTGGCAATCGCCGCCTTGTCCGCAAGCGTGTATGCCCATGGCGGCGAAGATTGCGGATACGGAGGGCACGGCGGCATGATGGGCTGGGATTCCGCCAAGATGGAAAAGTACCACGAGCAACATCTGGCCAAATTGCACGACAAATTGAAATTGACCGCGCAGCAGGAAACCGCGTGGAAGAAGTTCGCGGCCCAGCCGCCGATGATGGACGGCACCAACCGTCCCGACCCGGCCGAAATGGCAAAACTGAATGCGCCGCAGCGTCTGGAAAAAGGCCTGGAACACATGAAAGCCATGGAGGCAAAAATGACCGATCATCTGGCCGTGCTCAAAGAGTTCTACGCGGTGCTGACGCCGGAGCAGCAGAAGATATTCGACGATCAAATGCCCCATCCGGGAGACCGTGGACATTGGCGCGGCAAGTAACAATCGTTGATCCAGTGCAACACCGTACTGTTTGAGAATGCTGGCGTTGCCAGCCATCCTGCCAGGCGGACACTTCGCGCAACGGGCGCGGCCTTCTATCAGGCCGCGCCCGTTGTCATTGGGGCCAGGAACGGAACTTCAGGGGTGTGCTGCGACATTCTGTTTTTCGGCCTAAGCGGTCGGCGGCGCTCTGAGTGACTTAGGTCTGCTATCGGCCTTACACCGGCCGTGGTCCCCAGAATAGTACGGTAATATAGAGTCCTGTCGGAATATCCTTTTACTTGATCTAGGAACTGCAGATGAGCGGGGGACAACCAGGTACGCCACCATGAACGAAGCCACATTTTCGAAATTGGGATCATCTGAAAATTGCCTGCAGGCGGTACATAAGCAGTGGGCTCTTTGTGCAACAAGGAGATTGCGGTTTATTCATCCCGAATTGACTCTGACCCTTCACGGGACAGATTTTAACTTCACGCTCCACGTAGCGAATTGCGACGATGGCGGTTTTCCAGCCTTAGCAGAATATTTTGACCACAACGTTCGGCCGATTACGTGCAACATCAGGCTGTCACAGCAGATTCCTCGAGATAGCGCTCCCATCGAGGAAGTCGATAATTACGACGCGGAGCTTTGGCTCAATGGTGAACCGCTCTCGACCACGAACTTTAATAGGTTACTCTCGCTCGCGGAGCCGACCCTGCCCGATGGCGGGATTGATTTCGACAATAGTCGAAATACCTGGGTGTTCCGTTCGTCCTCCTCCTTAACTGATGATGAAAAGGCCAGCGTTCAAAGAGCGACAACGAGAGTTGGCATAATCGGCGCAGTTGACTTTGTCGAGGTCAGTCCTCCCGCCGAACTGCCACTGACTCCCGTTCCTATTTCCAAAACGCAAGGCGACCTCAATATTATTACAAGTCGCCACCTCAAGCGCGCCCCGGGCATGCTTAGAGATTTGGTACATCAAGACGAAGACGAGTGGCGAGGGTTTCTGTCTCGCAGAGCGAAGCAAGAAATCGTGGCACCAGATCCTGCGGCCACTTCAACGTTTGCTTGCCTATATGACGTTGAACATTGCGGAGATAGCCGGCTTTCTGAGCTTCTAACCATTTACGACCGTATCGATTTAATGCCTGGAAGGCACAGCCTCGATTGGTCCTCGAAACACCAGGTCCCGTTGCCGGACTTACAGGAATTGGTACGCCTCAAACGGGTCAGAATTATCCTGCCGTATTCAGTGGCGGACTACCCTTCCACACTTCTCGAAGCCGTCACCGAGGTTGACCGGTCTTCTATCGTGCTTTCGCGTGCGTTGGCGGCAAAGACGATTACGCGAGGTCAGATGAAGGAGCCGCTCCTCTACGCACCACTAACTTCCGCTCAACGCGCGGCAGTCCTCTCAGCCATGTCTCATTCTGTGACCGACGAAAGATACCGAGGACTTCTTAGGAGTTACGGACAGTTGTTTTCCGGACAGCACGATATGTTCATGATGCGTGGGGCCCTTGCTTCGCTTGGTTTCGGTGTTGGCGCCTACCTGGGCGATGTTTTCCTCAAGTTAGGCAACAAAGATGCGCGCATTGAACTTATGACCTGCGGTGCTGGAATTGAATGGGCACTCGGGCTAGGTGCTAGCTACATCCCACGGGACTATGGAGGCTTCGACGAAACTTGGAATAGTCAAATTATTGCGAGCTATTTGGGGCGAACGAGGCCACGTCCGTCTGACCCAATTGCTAACCGCATGCATATCGTTTCGGATGGGCTGCTTGCGGTGTCAGACGTCCCTCCTCTTGAAGTAGCTAGAAACTTCCATTCACTCCCTGCTTCTCGCTTCCGCAACGTCGCCCGACGACTGATGGAGGCGACGCCAAACGCATCAGAGCTTCAAAACGCTGTTGACCAGATTAACGCCGACGTTAAGCACTTCGAACGTCGTGCGGAACGACTTGCCTCCTGGAAAGTGGGAGCTCTATTCAGTGGAGCCATTTTGGCCACAGTCGAGGACGGCTGGCCAATTATTGCTTCAGCCGGGGCTGCGTGGCTATACGCCATGCTTGAGGAAAAAATCCCTGCGCAACTCAGAGATGAGCTTACTGATGCAAGAGCTATGCTCACTGGGCTGGCGACAGGTTCCTCGCTGGATGCGGTTGTCGTTAGCCGGTCTCGAAAATCGATCGCCAAAAATAAGAATTTGTAAGGGACTACGAATCTGTCTCGGGGTCGCGCGTTTCCTATGTCGAAGTACGAGTTCACAAGTTCAGCAAGCTGATGTTCGACTTGCTGATCTGCTCAGCATTAGCAAACCAGTATTTTCCTGACGCATTGGCCCGGGAAGGCGGCAGTCATCAATCGGGGTAACCTGGCTGCAATGGCCGAGCAGGCGACTTGTCGATCTTGGCCATTGCTGTCTTTGGCTGACTTTCTAGCGTGTACTGCTAACCAAAAAAATGGAGAACCCAATGAACCCTTCCGACTTCTGGAAGAACTTTCGGCTTGGCGAGGAGATTCACGTCTCAGGCACGTTTATCTATAACGGACTCCGGCGATTCCATGAGCTAAGGAGGCTGGACTTCGCCGATGAGTTGTTCGAATTTCTTTATGAACTATCTGTCGGGCTTGAGCGCCTGCTGAAAACAGCAGTAGTCCTCTATGAGCACTCCGACAACATCGATCAGGAGGAGCTAGAGAAGTCCCTAATTACCCACAACCACCTCGATCTTGTGGCACGTCTGCGTAAGCACGTTGGACTCAATTTTGGAACGACTCACAACGATCTGTTGAGCCTGCTTGGTACCTTCTATAAGTCGTTGAGGTATGACCGGTTTGCGCTGACCTCGGTCTACGAAGGCAAGAAGGAAGCGAAGGCGATACGCGGTTTACTGGCCAAGCATTTGCAGCTCAAGTTTCCAGACGAGGAATCGTTCTTTGGCACTGACAACAACGACCAGTACCGCAACTTCATTCGACGGACTGTTTTGAAGATTGCAAGAGAGGTTTTTCGCGTCATTGGAGATCGCGCGAGGCAAATCAATCTTTACACGTATGAGTTACGCAACGGGTCAAAGGCCGAGAGCGTGTTTCTCCGCGAAGTAGACATCGCCGACGAGGACGTACTATGGAAAGAACTGCTCATCTTCTTCATGAACGCAGAAGCGGATACGGGCTACCTCCAGTTTCTCAAAGAAACGCAGCCTCTTGAATTTGATCCGGCGCTGGTTCCCGACTACCTCGACTGCTTCAAGTCGGACGCCTCAAAAGCTGACGTTATGGACGAACTGGAGCACCACTACAGCGAAATGGAATGCGATGAACGGAAAGAGCGGCTGCAACGAATGAGGGTCATCGGAGCGCCCAATGTGTTCTTTGGCGAAGACGACGAGATTGACAATGCCGATATTTAGGAGAGGGTCAAATTGTAAGGAACTCGGGACCGTCTGCAATGGAGCGGAAGCTGACTGAAATTGCAGATAGCCGCTTGGTCTGCTATGGCCGAGGAGCAGTCGCTGGATGGTGTCGTCAGCCGAAGCGGCGTTGCGCCTCTACCGCGAGACCTGCGCCGATGCTGCCGAACAAGTCGCCTTCTATGCGCCGTGCTTGGGGCAGCAAGGCTGCGATGCGTTCGCGCAGCAGCGGCACGCCGCTGGCGCCGCCGGTGAAAAACACGGTATCCACAGCATCGCAATGCATGCTGGCCTTTGCCAACAAGGCGCTCAGGGTGACCCCGATCCGCTCCACCAAGTGCGTCGAAGCTTGTTCGAATTCGATCCGCGTCAGCGTGTGGCGCAGATCCGGCGCCAGCCGATCCAGGTGCAGGATGGCGCTGTCGCCTGCGGACAAGGCGATCTTGGCTTCCTCTACTTGCATTGCCAGCCAATGGCCAGCGCGTTCGCGGATCAGCTTGAACAGCCGGTCCATGGCTTCAGGCGCCTGGGTGTCCAGATACAGCTCTTGCAGGTCGGCCCAAGTTCGGCGTGTATAGGCTTGATTGATGGTGTGCCAGGTGGCCAGGTTCGTGTAGTAGCTGGAGGGCATTTCTATACCGCGCTTGAGCTTGCTGCGATAGCCAAGCAGGGGCATCACCCCGGCCAGACTAAGTTGCTGGTCGAAGTTGGTGCCGCCTATGTGCACGCCGCCGTTGGCCAGCAGATCGTCGCGCCGATCCGCGACGCGAGCCCGTTGCGGCGAGAGCCGGATCAGGGAAAAGTCGGAGGTGCCGCCGCCGATGTCGGCAACCAGCACAAGTTCCTCGCGGTCGATCTGGCGTTCGTAGTGATAGGCCGCGGCGATGGGTTCATACTGAAAACTCACCTCGCGGAAGCCGGTGGCGCGAGCGATGGCGGCGAGGGTTGCCTCGGCCTTGCGGTCGGCCGCTGTGTCATCATCCACGAAAAACACAGGCCGGCCGAACACGGCCTGGTCGAAAGATCTATCCGCCGCCGCTTCGGCTCGCTGCTTGAGTTCGGCGATGAACTCGGTCAGCAATTCGATGTAAGTCTTCGAGCGTCCTTGAACCTCGGTTCTGCCTTCCATCTGGCTGCTGCCCAAGAGGCTCTTCAAGGCGCGCATCAGGCGGCCCTCGTAGCCTTCCAGATATTCGTTGAGGCCGGCCCGGCCGACGCTTACGGTGTTTTCATCGGCATTGAAAAATATCACGGAGGGCAAGGTGAGCTTGCCGTCTTCCAGTGCCAGCAAGGGCGGCTGACCAGGACGCAGCCAGCCAGCCGTCGAGTTGGATGTACCGAAATCGATGCCGCAGGCGCGGGCGGGAGTTTCAACAGACATGGGCGGGAGATGGCCTAAAACCGGGCCGATAAAAATGGGCGGCGATGCTACCGCCACCGCGGGCAAAAGTCGAATGGATGCGTTCCTCCGCGGCCGCTTGGCCGACCATTGACTCCAAGTTTAGCGAAATATTAATTATTCGCATGTCCGCTATGCAGACAGCGGAAATCTGAGCCGCAACCCTGGAGTTCCGGTTCGGCCTAAAACTGTCTTTCATCTCAAACATCACTACTGGCCGGTGCGGGCCAATTGAGACGTTCATCGCAATTCCAAATCAACGGAAAATGGCGGATACCCGAATGTTATTGCCAGTGCAGGGTCAGCGTGACAAACGCCCGCCGATTGAATAATGCAGTGGCGATGTATTCGGTGTAATCGGTATTGAACATGTTCTGCACGACCACGGCCACCTCGCCGTTCAGGCCGCCGATATCCCTGAATGGCTGGGCAAGGCGCATATCGACGCGGCGGTGAGTGGGCTGAAAATCGATGGGCCCGCGATCGAATCCCAGCATGGAGGATTGGAAGTAGTAGGCCGCACTGAACATCGCATCGTTCGGCAATCGTTGCGCGTACATCATGCTGACGATGGTTTTCGGCAGACTTTCCGCCAGCGGATTCAGCCGTCCGAGCGATAGCGAGTCGCTGTTGCTCTCGACATTTTCATTGGTGTAGTTGAACGTGAAATTGGCCGCGTCGCTGAACGAGTATTTGACGGTCGTTTCTATCCCCCGGTAGCTGGCCTCCATGCCGTTGCCCCACAGGGCGGAATTGGGCAGCGGGTAGATCATGTTGCTCATCTGGTCGTTGAAGAGGCGCAAATCGATCGAGGTGTTCAGGTCGCGCAATTCGCCGAGATAGCCGATCTCGCGCGACAGGATCTTCTCCGGTGTCAAACCGCCGGAGGTGGGGTAGGGGCTCAGTTCATACTTGTATCCGAGCTGGTACGGATTGGCCTGGCTGGCATACTGCTCGCCGAGCGACGGCGTGCGATGCGCGATCGATGCGCCCACCCGTACCGTATGTTGCGGCGTGAGATGGTAGTTCAGGGAAGCACGCGGCGAAAATTCCCGGTTGCCCATGGCGTCCTTTTCCAGCATCCCGCCGGTGTTGACGATCAGCTTGTCGTTGAAACGCCACTCGTCGTTGGCAAACATCCGGTACTCCGTGATGGCAAACGATGCGGGGAAAGAGGATGGAACGACGACCGGATAGTATGAGTTCCCATCCACCTTGTCCTGGCGGTAGCCGGCGCCATAGACCAGCCTGTTGGCGTCGGAAGTTCTCAGGGTATGCTGCAACTCGATCTCGTTCCGCCCGGTATTCATGGACGTGGCGACCGAGTAGGCGGGCGCTCCGAGCAGGTAGCTCTCGTTGGTGCTGTGCTGGATATGGTAGAAGCGCAGGCTAACTTCGGACGTGTTGTCGGTCCGGTGCAGCCATTCGATCTGTTCGGTGTTGGAATAGCCGATCATGTTGTGAGGCTTGTCGAGCGTACTGTCCCAGAAGCCGACGCCCATCACATCGTGGGTAAAGCCAAACTGAACGTCGATATCGTTCACGGCATCAGGATGGTAGGTTGCACGATAGTTCATCAGGCGCGCCTGGTTGCTGTCGTTGGTGTTGTTGAGCAACCCGGTGCCCTGTGCTTGCGTCATGGTGATGTTGTTGGGCGGGGGGGTGGGGTTGTCGTAGCCGTTATCGGCGGTATAAGCCATCGTCATCCGGTAATCCAGCGTCTCGCCGTGCTTCCCGAAATGAACCGCGCCGTCGTTGATGCCTTTGTTGCCCCGCGTGTTGGAAACACTCAGCCCCTCGACTGCACCTGCATCACGGGTGATGATGTTGATCACGCCGTGCACCGAATTTTCGCCATACGAAGCTGCGGCAGGTCCGCGTATCACCTCGATGCGCTCGATATCGTCCAGGGTGATCGGCAGCAGCGCCCAGTCCACGGTATTGAAAGGCGGGAGATACACGCTGCGGCCGTCAATCAGGACCTGCATGCCGGGCGCATCCTGGCTTAATGCACCATGGTAGGAAACAACCGCCTGCGAGCCCGCGTAATAACTGACATACATGCCGGGAACCAGCTTGAACACGTCGGGGAGGGAGCGAAAGCCGGATTCCGCGATCATCTTGCGATCGATCACGGTCATCGCGTTGGGTGCTTCGGACAAAGGCTGCGATAAACGCGAAGCGCTCAGTACAACAGGAAACTCCTGCAAATAATCCTGATCGCTTGCATAGTCGGTCGCCCATGCCCCCTTTGCGGCAAGAAATAAAATGGGAATGAAAAATAATCGCCGTCGTGCCTTGGTCTTCATATCAGAGCTCTTCGTTCGTTATTCATAAAAATGGATATGACCACGGCCGTCGTTCCTGGCCTGGTGGATCGTTGTATGCGCACATCTCAGGAAGCTCGCTGGTGCCGCCGTCGCGTAACTCCGCCCTTGCATGAGCGGCTGACTCTTGCGGCATTTCGCCCCGTCTGCTGCGCATATTGATCCGGCACGCTTTATCCAAGAATTCGTTCGCATTGACCCTGCGACGATGCTCAGGACTAAAGGCCTTGTCGAAATGTGAATGGATTCTTGTGCTTCGACAGGCTCAGCACGAACGGCAATGTGGTTCAAGGCGTGCCGGATCAATAGCCATGGATTCATCGCCGCACCCCGCCCTCATTCTCGATTTGCATATGCAACAAATCGGGTGACTTTGTCGTCACATCCAGTGTTCTGGCTACTTCCTTATTGACGGCGACGGTAAAAAGCGCGGGCGGCTGCGGGGCGGGAAGATGTCGCGTTTGCGCAAACACATTGGTTGCGTCACTGGTTTGTGCAGCCAACTGTTCCGGGGTGGAAAATATCGCGCACAATGCGCCAGCATTGACATAAGCCTGGGAGAGCCCGACGAGTGGTATGCGCTGCCGATAACTGCTCAGCAGGATATTGCGGATATAGCTGCTGTTGAAAATGCTGCTATCCGGAATCGCCAGCAATACGTCGCTGTGTTCCAGCACATCTTTCAGGTCGGACGAGAGGGTCTCATCGCTCTGTACTTTCTTCGCAACCAACTTGTAGCCTTGCTTATCCAGCTCAATACGCAATTCCTTCAGGTTGATCTGCGACTCTGCCGAGTACAACACGCCTACACGTCTGCGCTCAGGCAAGGCGGCGCTCAGCAAAGCCACCTGCCGCGACAAAGGCTGGTCTATATAGATGGCGGAAATCTGTTTAACGCGAGTCTGCTTTTCCAGCAGGTCAAAATACGTGGCGCTGGGCACCATCACGGCCAGGACGGGTATGGGTTTGTCCATCATCCTCTCGGTCGCCTTGACTCCCACCGTTACGATCAGATCGGCCGGCAGGTCATTGGCCGAAAAATCCTCGGGATGTTCCAATACGCTTACATGGACATTGGACGACAGATTCTGCCGGAACGTTTTCGCGAAGGTCTGGTATGGCGTGGTGCTCTCGCTGAGTACTACCAATACGCGCAATTCATCCGCGCCGAACGCGAACGGGGGAAGGCACAGCAGAAAAATCAAACTGCAACAGATCTTCCAGCACCGCACGAAGGGTGGTAATTGCGAGTCAGCTTTATCCAAGTTTTTGAAATTCGTAGGTGTCAGTGTCAGCCGCAAGGAGGCGGAGATATTCTCGTTTTTTATAGAATATACCTGAAAAAATTATGCAGATGAGGCGACGTGAATGGGAAACCCCTGTTTTTGCGATTTCGGCGAACCGCTTTCCATGTCCGGATTTAGCCATGATGCATATGTGGTTTATCTAATGTTCCGGCCAATTGAAGTTTGAAGTCCGTTCGCCTTGAGCTTGTCGAAAGGTGAACGGGCTTCGACAGGCCCGAACGGTGTCAATACTTCGCCATGCCTGATCAATAATTGTTTTCTTTTTGATCTGATGCATTCTGCGAACAGCCCTTCGAGAAAATGATTGCCGTTCGAAATTTCGGAAATGAAAATCTTCGTGGCAACGATGCAACGGCCATGAGCAGGCAGATTGTGCGCGAGGTATATAATTGACCGGCAACAGAAAATTTGAGAAGAAAACCTTTCAAGGAGAAAATCATGAAAACAAGATCAGTGGCACTTTCCCTGCTTGCCGCCTTGGCCGCGCTGGCCAGTATTCCGGCATATTCCGCGACAACCGCCAATAACGGATATGTGGTGAATCTAACCGGACAAATCGTGAGGAACAGTTTTGGACAGTGCTGGCATAGCGGTTTCTGGACACCTGCCATGGCGGTTCCGGGCTGCGATGGCGTTTCCATAGAGGTGGCACCGCCCAAGGTAGCCGCTCCGGCGCCTGCCCCGGCAGTTGCTGAACCTGCCCCCGCGCCAGCCCCTGCACCGGCCCCGGTGCCTGCACCGAGGACAATCTTCACCGACAAACCCATCACCATTGAAGGCGCGAACTTTGATTCGGGCTCGGCAAACCTGAAGTCGACAGCGTCCAGGCAGCTCGATACCGTTGTGGAATTCGCCGCGAAATACAAAGAGGCGAACTTGACGGTTGTAGGTTATACGGACAACCGCGGGAATGAAGCGGCCAATCAGGTTCTTTCCAGGAAGCGCGCGGAATCAGTCAAGGCGTATCTGACCGGCAAGGGCGTCGCCGCAGATCGCATTGCGACCGAAGGAAAAGGTTCTGCAAATCCGGTAGGCGACAACAAGACTGCAGCGGGTCGCGCACAGAACCGCCGCGTGGAGATCAGGTCGGTGGAGCGTGTGGCGCAGTAGGCCAGCTTCCCGCGTCATGAAGAATGGGCTGCTTGCAGCCCATTTTTTTTGAACGCATCCCTGCAGATCGGCCGGGTTTTCCCCTGGACCGTCAATCGCCCGATCGCGATCCTTCGGGTTGATCGCTTTCGCGAGCCCAGTGCGCGTAAGTGATGCGCGCAACGTCAAACCGGTCGGTGGTGCGGCAGTAAACCGAGGGCGATCCGAGCCGTCCGATCGGTGCAAAGTCGTTGATGTGCAAATTCGCGTCGATCAAATGGTCCGCCACATGGAACATCACCACTTCGCCGATGAACAGCGTATTGGCCCCAAGCGATTGCGTGCTGAATAGTTTGCACTCGAGGCTGGCTTGCGACTCCGCCACGCGGGGCACCTTGATATGCACGGAGGGCGACGAGTGGAGATGTGCCGCAACCAGTTCGCTTTGCCCTGGCGGAAAATCCGCTGCCGAAATATTCATTGCGTGGAACAAATCCTCGGACACCAGATTCACCACAAATTCGCCGTTGGCCAGGATATTCCTTGCGGTGTCCTTGGGGCCGCCTTCATCGTTGTGGCCGATACTGATGATGACGTAGAGCGGGTCGCTGCCTACCGCGTTGAAAAAGCTGAACGGCGCCAGATTGATCACGCCATTCTCATTCTGGCTGGTGACCCAGGCGATCGGGCGGGGGACAACCAGGTTTGTCAGCAGCTTGTAGTTGTCTGCCTTGGTGTGCAGGGACGGGTCGATTTGCATGTGTAATTGTTATCCGGAGAAAGTCAGTAATGCTGAAACATATCTTGCCGCGTGCAGCCACCCTTGACGGGTAACGCGCATGGCGGCGGATGACGGATCGCTCAGTTCTTTTGAAAAACAGATTGTGCCAGGTGCATCGAGATGCTCGACCAGACGACGCTGATCAGCAGCCAGCCGGCTGCAATCAGCATGAAAATCATGAAGAATTTTTTCACTGCAAGATCCCCTGTCTATGCGTCGGTTGGCTTGGGTTCGGTACGTTCATTCTATCGCAGTCCTTGCTTACGCCATCGCCGCGATGTGTCCGCGATCCCCGGTTTTGGTAAAGCGGACCGGCGGGCAATTTGCCATCAATGCGCCCCTGCGGGCTGCGGCATCAGCGCCAGTTTGAATACTCCAGGGCTGATTTCCGGGCCGAGATGGTGCAATAACTCGTGGAGTTGTTCAGCCGCTTCTCCGGGGGCAGCCTGTGCAGTTCCGTTGATGAGCATCCCGTTCACTTTGTCGAAACTGCCGGTCGCGGTCAGCAGCAGTTTGCCGGAGAGCGTGGACAGTTGGACATCCAGTCCCTCACCGCGGCCCTTTAGCACGATGCGATAGTCGCCCAGAGGCCGGATCTCGGAAAGTGCGGAACCGGCGCGTGTCCAGTCGACAGTGACCTGGCCGTCCATTCCGGTAGCATTGAGTGCAAGACGGTCGGAGGTCGCTTCGAGCATACCCTGGAGCTGGTAAGGACCGAGCTGCGGTGCGGCAAGTTCGATCGAGGAAACGGGGAGCGTGAGATGCAGGTTGTCGATATCGATACGTCGGGAGAAAGGGGTGTAATGCAGATTCATCGGCCCGGATTCGCCGGTTTGAACCTGCAAGGTGGTACCCGGGAATTTCAGGTTCCAGCGATAGCTGCCCAGCGTCTGGTAGCGGGAATCTTGCCGCAACAGCGCAACACCCGAACCCTGCCACAGGCTGCCCGTCGTCCGGGCCAGCGACAGCGTGCCGCCGGTGATGCGCTCGAGCGCATACCCCATCATTGCGGCGGGTGCGAAAACAACCAGGCCGACGATAAACACGCCGCCGAACGCCAGCGCCCACAGCACGCGGCGTAACGTCACAGGTCCGCTCCGTTGGTCAGTGTGGCCTGCAACTTGACCATGCCCGTCTCGGGCGATGCCATCAGCATCGCGGTCGATACGCGGATGTGCTGGTTCAGCTCCAGCGCGTGCTGCCATTGCAGCCAGTGAGCGAACGAGATGTTGTCGGCGCTGATGCGCACGCTGTTCTGCTCACCCGGGGTGACTTGCAGCGGCAAACCCGCCGCCTGTGCGGATTTTTCCACGGCGATTTTCAGGGCATCGCTGTCCAGTACCGCAAGTTGTGCTTTCTGGCGCAGCGCTTGAGCCTGTCCGGCGAGCGATTGCATCTGGTCGGCCTGTGCGCGGAGTCGCGGCAGGGCGTCCTGCAACCTGGGCAACGCCTGGTGTGCGGGTTGCCAGAGCAGTCCGTACATCAGCAACGGTACGAGCAACCATGCACCGCGCAGGACGGTCTTCTGCTCGGTGGCGCTGAGCGTATTCCAGTGGCGGGCCTTCAGTTTTGCGAATAGCGCTTTCATTTCACACCTCCCGCCGAGACGCGCAGTTGCACCGTCAGAGCCCCGCCCGCATCGCGCTTGTCCATGACTTGTGCGGTCAGGCCGGTTTCGGCGATGCGCTGTTGCAGTTTGTCGAGCGCGGCTGCGTTCGTGAGCGCCATCTCGATATCCAGTTTGCCGTCGGCATAACGCAGCGTGCGCAGGGTGTTGCCGGTGACTGAACCCGACGCGGCGGCGAATTTGTCCAGCATCGGCGAAAAATCGGCGTCGTCGATGAGGCCCGCCGCATGGCGCAGGCGCGCGAGGTTGCGCCGCATCTGCAGCGGCGCATCGACGATGGTGGCATCCGAGCCGAAAGTCTCCTGGAACGTCTCCGTCATCTCATGCGTCAGATGGCGCTTTTCGTTGGCGAGCAGCGCCCACTCCAGATTGCTGGTGCCGACCTCCACGCCGAAGAGCAACAGCGCGGCCATCAGCGCCGGACGCAGCCACGGCAAGAACTCGCTGATGCGGGGGGGCGGCGCCAGCTTCCCCCACAGCAGGTTGGGAACATCGCCGGGAATGGGCGCCTTGCGCCAGTCGATCGTCTGCTTTTCGTAAATGACGGGAACGCCGAGTCCCCAGTTCGGCGCCTGTACTTCGCTGCCAAGCGCAAACAGCCGCAGGGCGGCGGGCGCGCCCTGCTGCAGGCGCAGTTGCAGGGAGACCGGTGCATGCGCATCGTCGCTGCTATCAAGCGCACCGCCAAGGCTGTGTGTCGTCGCCAGGAACCCTTGTGCTCCATCCCATGCCACGCTCCATTCACCGGCCCGCGTCGGCAACAGGCAGAATTCGGGCACGACGTGGCGCACCCGTACTTTGGCTGCAGTACTGGCGGCAAGGAAACGCGCGAGCCAATTCTTGTTCAGCGTGTACAGCACGGTCCGTCCGTCCTGCAGCTTCGCGCCGGGTGTGACGTGCACCTCGGAAACGTCGTCGATCAGCGCATCTTCCAGCGCGAAGGGCAGCGCGGTTTCAAGTTTGCTGCGCTTGATCCTGGGCAGGACCGCGGTCGTCGCCAGTACGCGCTCCGAGGAGACGATCACCGTGGCGTCGTCGCTATGCGGCATCGACGCCAGCGTGCCGCTGCCGGATTCGCGCACATTGCCCGTGTCGTCCAGCAGCGCCCATGCGCAGCTCGATGCGGCGTCCTGCCATTGCGCGGTGAGGTAGATGCGAAGATTCATTGCAGACTCTTTCTGACTTGCGTCGCCCAGATGCCGGCGCGGTGCAGCAGCACACGTGCCGACGAAGCGCCGTCGCCCTGGGTGGCATGTCCCGTGACCATGAAATATTGGCTGCTTACGCTGAGCAGCAAGGTGCTGTCCTGCACCACGTTCTTGGGTAGTCGCTGCATAAAATCCGATATGTTGAAGAATGGGGCCGAACCTGCCTGCATAGCCAATTGCCGTGCATCCTGCAGCGTCATTCCCGGAAAAATCGCCATCAACACTTCCGGCGGCGCGAAGTTCACGTTCACCGCCGTGTTTGATTCCGGCAACACGCTCACGAAGGGCTGCAGCCGCTGGATGGTGGCGGTGTCGAACCCCTTGACCAAGACGAGTTCTCCGATGTCGGAGAGCGGGCGGTTGGCGCAGCGATAGGGTTTGTCGAGGTTCATGTAATATTCGTCTTCCGCACCGTTTGCCATCGTCACGCTATCCGCATCCATCCAGTCCACCAGCGCGTTACCGAGCTCCGGCGGCAGGCCCAGCGACGCGAGCAGGCGCTGGAAGCGCGCCAGATCGGGTGTGCTGACCACGCCATTGCTGACCAGATTGTTCAGGTTGTACAAGCCCTGCTGGTCGACGATCGTGCCTTGCACCTCGCCGCCCTCCACCGGGATGGCAGGCAATTGCATCGCCCACATTTCGCGCGGGCCATCGTATTGGTTCACCGATGCGTCGTCGGCCAGCACCGCACGCGCCCAGTCTATCCCGGCCTCGGCGATGCGCCGGGCTTGCGCGCGGTCGCGGCCATTTTCCATCTCACGCTGCCAGAATCCCTGCTGCTGCGCCATGAACGCGGCGATGGTGGTCGCCATGGCGACGATCAACAGCACAAGCACCAGCGCCACGCCACTTTGAGTCGGTCTCTTCATTGCAGCGCAAAGAACCGGGTAAGTTTATCGCCGCCCTTCAACACCAGTTGCACCTCCACCCCTCTGGGCAGCATGGTATCGACCGTCATCGGTGGCCATTGTGTCACCCAGGTCAGGTTGGTGCTCAGGTAACGCAGGTTGAATTCGCTCACGTCTTCCAGCACAGTGTCGACTGTCGGCACATTGTACGGGGCGCTATCCAGCGCAGTCCAGCGCAACATCTCCAGTTTGTCCTGCCGCAGGCGATAGCCGACGCGCTGCGGCGGCAGCGGCGTGCCGTCGGCATCGAATCCGCCATTGTGGGAGAAGGCCAGTTGCACGTCCTCCAGGCTTTGGGCAGTGGTCTGGAAGCCGGCCCAGGCGGGCGCTTCCGCGCCGCTCGCGGTGCGCACCGGGCGCGCCAGCACCTGTGCCGTCTCGCCGTCCAGCCGGGCGAAAAAACGTTCCAGCGCCTGCCATTTGCGCGTCTCCTGATCCAGGTGGGCGCGCGTCTGCGTGACCGCGTTGAGGCCGCGATAGGCGGTGACCGCAAGAATGGCGAATACGAACATGGCGACGAGCAGTTCGATCAGCGTGAATCCCTTGATGGACCGGATGCTCATCGTGGATATTGCACCAGATACCCGGTCAATTCCCGCAGCTTGAGTTTCGCGTCGGCCGGAGAATAAACGCTGACCACGATGCGGCGCATGGTGGGGTTCGGGGTCGAGATGACTTCTTCCTGCCACGGGTAGGTTTGTCCGGCCTGGTCTTCGCTGCCCGTCTGGATACCGGGAGACGGCCAGTCGTTGATCGCCTGATGGTTCGCCAGGCGGTTTTGCGCCACCCAGTCTGCGATGACGCGAATACGCAAGGCATCGGCATTGCGGATGCTGGAGCTGGCAGTGCGCGATACCGCGGCCATGGCGATGGCGAGGATGGCGAGCGCGACCAGGACTTCAAGGAGGGTGAAACCCCGGTGTTTGCGAAACCGGCTCACGGCGCCATCCCGGACTTGACTTCCACTTTGCCGAGGCCGTTGCCGACAATGTCGGAAACCAGGCCGTTGCTGAGCAGGGTCACCCGAAAATCCTTGGCGGACAAATCGGGGCTCAGCACGATCAGCGAACCCGGTTCGATGCTGCGCCCGTCGAAGCTGACTTTGCCGATGCGGACTGCATCAGGCAGGGTGCGAGGGTGCAGCAGGTTATCGCGCTCGATGCGCACCCATGCGCCCTCTTTGGAACGCGTCCAGAAGCGGTAGCTGTTGCCGGTCCCTGACCATGCGAGCGGTTGTCCACCCGCTTGCGAACTCATCCCGCCGTTCTCCATCAGGAAGGCAAGACGCTGCGACTCCTCCCGCAATACAGTCTCTGTGTTCGGCATCAGATTCAGCGTCGCCACCGTGAGCATAATGCTGGCGACGACCAGCGCCACCATCATTTCAAGCAGCGTGAAGCCGCGCATCACATTTCCGATGTTCAGTCCTGCCACGACCCGATGTCGGCATCGTTGCCTTCACCGCCAGCCGTGCGGTCCGCACCGAAGCTGAACACGTCAATCGCGCCATGCACGCCGGGTTGCAGGTACTGGTAGGGCGTTCCCCACGGGTCTTTCGGCACGCGGTCCAGATAGCCCTCGCTTTTCCAGTTGTTCGGAACGGGGGAAGTGGTGGGTTTATGCACCAGTGCTGCCAGGCCCTGTTCCGTTGTGGGATAGCGCTGGTTATCCAGCTTGTAGAGGTTGAGCGCCTGGGTGATGGTCGCGATGTCCTGCTTGGCGGCAGTCACGCGCGCCTCGTCCGGGCGGCTCATCACCTTGGGCACGATCAGCGCCGCCAGTACGCCGATGATGAGGATGACGACCATCAATTCGATCAGGGTGAAACCTTTGTTGGGGTGTATGGATTTCATGATTTGCTTTCCTTTGTAATAGTCACATCGAAACCGGGTGGGCGATTGTCTTATCACTTTACCATCTGATTCATCTGGATGATGGGCAGCAGGATCGCCAGCACGATCAGCAGCACCACCGCACCCATGAACAGGATCAGCAGGGGTTCCATGATGGAAGTCAGCGCGGTGGTAAAGCCCGCGACTTCCTGAGTCTGCTGCTTGGCGACGCGATCCAGCATGGTATCGAGCCGGCCGCTCTGTTCGCCGCTGGCGATGAGGTGGATCAGCACGGGCGGAAACAGGCCGGAGGCGGCAAGCGCCCGGCTCAGTGTCACGCCCTCGCGCACCTTGAGCGCTGCGTCTTCCAGCGCGCGGCGCATCGGCAGGTTGCTGACCACACCGCAGGCTGCATCGAGCGCCGTGAGCAGCGAGACGCCGCTACCCGCAAGGATCGCCAGCGTGCTGGCCATGCGCGCGGTGTTGCTGCCGCGTATCAGTTTGCCGACGATGGGCAGGCGCAGCAGTCTGAGATGCAACTGGAAGCGCAGTGCCTCCTGTTTCAGGGCGCGATGCGCGGCGAAGGCGCCGGCCGCCAGTATCGCGATCAGGTACAGCCATGTCGCGGTCAGAAAATCGCTGAGCGCGATCAGGGCGCGCGTCAGGAAGGGCAGTGCCTGGCGCGTCTGCTGGAACACTTCGACCACGGGCGGCACGACAAACAGCAACAGCCCGCCGACCACGAGAATGGCGACGGTGATCACGATGGCGGGATAGACCATCGCCAGCCCGATCTTTTGCTGCAGCGCCTGTTGCGCTTCCGAATAGCTGGCGAGCTTGTCCATCACCGTGGCGAGTTCTCCGGATTCCTCGCCGGCACGGATCAGCGCACGGTGGATGTCGGGGAAGGTGCCGCGATGTTTTTCCATGGAGCGCGCCAGTGTGCTGCCGGCCAGCACTTCGGAACGCAGGGCGGCGATGACCTGGCGCATGGCCGGATTGTCGCCCTGTTCGATCAGCACCGCCAACCCCTGCTCCAGGGGCAGGCCGGCTTCGAGCAGGGTGGCGAGCTGGCGCAACATGAGACTGACTTCGGAAAGCGGGATGCGTTTCCGGAACCGCAGGTTCCAGCCGCGCGCGCCGGTTTGCGACGGCGTGTCGGACAGCGCATTCAACTCGACGACGAACAATCCGTTCTCGCGCAACTGCGTGCGGGCAAGACGGGCCGAGTCGGACTCGATCATGCCTGCGACGGGCTTGCCTTCGGGGTCCAGCGCGTTGTAGTGGAATGCAGCCATGGCTTTTTTATTGCAGAATTCAAATATAAAAATTGGCGTTCTCAGGTCGGGTTGGTGCAGCATAACCCGACAGGAATTCACGACAGCGTCGGGTTATGCGATGAAACCGCCAATCCGGCCTGCGGGCTTCATCTGCTGCTTCAATCCCGCGTCACGCGGATCACTTCTTCCAGCGAGGTGTCGCCGGAGGCGACCCAGCGCAATCCGTCGTCGCGCAGATTCAGCATGCCATTCTGCATCGCGTAGTCGCGCAGATGCTGTTCGCTTTCGCGCGAGTGGATCATGGTGCGCAACGTTTCATCCACTTCCAGTAACTCGTAGATGCCGGTGCGTCCGCGATACCCGGTCTGATTGCAACCGGTGCAACCGACCGGGCGATACAACACGGCCGGCTTTCCGTAGCGCGCGAGCAGCGCGAGCTCTGCCTCATCCGGCGCATAGGCCTCGCGACAGGCCGGACACAGGCGGCGCACCAGGCGTTGTGCCAGCACGCCGACCACGCTGGAGGAAAGCAGGAAAGGCTCTACGCCCATGTCGGTGAGGCGGGTGATCGCGCTGACGGTGTCGTTGGTGTGGAGTGTGGCGAGCACCAGGTGCCCGGTCAGGCTGGACTGTACGGCGATCTGCGCCGTCTCCAGGTCGCGGATCTCGCCAATCATGATCACGTCCGGGTCCTGGCGGAGAATGGCGCGCAGCGCCCGGGCGAAGGTCATGTCGATGCGTGCGTTGACCTGTGTCTGGCTGATACCGTCGAGATCGTATTCCACCGGGTCTTCCACCGTCATCACGTTGGTCACGCTGGCGTCGACGCATGACAGCGCCGCATACAGGGTGGTGGTCTTGCCGGAACCGGTCGGTCCGGTGACGAGCACGATGCCGTGCGGTTGTGCGGTGAGACGCATCATGCCTTCGAGCGATTTTGCACTCATGCCCAGCTTGGTGAGATCGAGGCGTCCTGCTTCCTTGTCCAGCAAACGCATCACCACGCGTTCACCGTGCCCGGTGGGCAATGTCGAAACGCGCACATCGACGGGACGGCCCGCCAGGCGCAATGCGATGCGCCCGTCCTGCGGCAGGCGCTTTTCGGCGATGTCGAGATCGGCCATGACTTTTATGCGGGACACCATCGCCGCATGCAGCGCGCGGTGCGGTTCGGCGATGTCTTTCAGCGTGCCGTCGAGGCGGAAACGCACGACGGAGCGCGTTTCGAACGGCTCGATGTGGATGTCGGAGGCATTGTCGCGCACGGCCTGCGCGAGCAGGGCATTGATCATGCGGATGACAGGCGCATCGTTCTCGGACTCCAGCAGGTCTGCCGATTTGGGCAGATCGTGCAGCAGCATGGACAGGTCCATGTCCTGTTCCGCATCGTCGAGCAGCATGGCGGTGGATTCGTCGGCCTGCGAGTAGGCGTCGCTCAGGATGCGCTCGAAATCTTCCGCATCGACCAGCGTGGCGTCCACCGGCAGGGCGAACTGCCGCATCACTTCGGCGATGGCTTCAGGTTTTGCATCGCGGCGGACCGCCAGCGCGGCGCGCTGCTCGCAGTCGGTCAGCACCACGCCCTGCGCCTTGGCAAACGAGTAAGGCAGGCGGCGGGCGGCGCGGCGATTGATGTTCGGGATCACGGCTGAGTCTTGGGCGGATCGGAAGGCGCGGCTGCCGCAGGAGCGCTGGCGGCAGCCGGGACGGGCGTAGCCGCTGCAGGCGCGCTGGCCGCTTCCAGTTCGGGCGCACCGGTAGCCTCTGGTGCAGGCGCTGCGGCAGCGGGCGCACTGGCCGCATCAAGGCGGGGCGTTGCCGCCGGGGCACTGGCGGGAGCCGCCCTGTCTTCAGGGGACAGCGGAGGCAATGCCTTGTCCTTGTCGTCGTTCTGCATGACCATGCTGTCGGGCATGCGCAGGGACTCGCGAGCCTTGCTCGCCTTGTCGTAATTTTCTGCGGTCACTTTCTTGTAACTGTCGCTCTGGTACATGATGTAAGGACGGATGAACACCATCAGGTTGGTTTTGACCTGCTCCCGCGTCTCATAGCGGAACAGTGCGCCGAGGAACGGGATATCCCCGAGAACCGGTATCTTGCTTGCCGTCTGGTTGACCGAATCCTGGATCAATCCGCCCAGCACCACGATCTGGTTCTCGTCCACGATGACGGTGGTATCGATGGAGCGCTTGTTGGTAGTGGGACCCGAGACTGCGGAGCTCGTCGAAGCGACCACGCTCGACACTTCCTGGGATACCAGCAATTTCACCGAGCCGCCCTGCATGATCTGCGGCTTGATCTTGAGCGTCAGGCCGACGTCCTTGCGATCGATGGTCTGGAACGGAGTGGCAGTGGCGACCGCGCCGGTCTGGGCATAGGAACCGGTGATGAAGGGCACGTTCTGTCCGACCACGATCTTCGCTTCTTCGTTGTCCAGCGTCATCAGGTTGGGTGCGGACAGGATATTGGCATTGGTGTCGCTCGCCAGCGCATGCGCCAGCACGCCGAGGTTGAGCACCGTACCGATGCCGGGCAGCGTGGTCGTCCCGCTGACGACGCCGACGTTCAGGCCATTTCCGACCCCCATGATATTGGTTGAAGCACCGATGATATTGTTGTTTGAACCGAAATTGGTGCCGCCGATGACGTTGGTGCCGCTGCTGTTCACTCCGGACAGGGTCTGCCACTGGATGCCGAGCTCGGAGGCCTTGTCTGCCGTCACTTCGACGATGAGCGCCTCGACAAACACCTGCGGCCGGCGCACGTCCAGCTTCTCGATGACGGCGCGGAGGTTGTTATATACCGGTTCGGAGGAGGTGATGATGAGCGAGTTGGTTGCTGGATCCGCCTGGATGATGCCGCCGCCCGAGGGCGCGCTGCTGGCCGGCTGTGAACTGCCTTGCGCTGCGGTGGATGAAGACGAAGACGCAGATGATGATGAAGATGATGATGAAGAGGAGGACGGGGACGAGGTGTCTCCGCTCATGACCGAACGCAAGGTCTGCGCGAGCTTGGTGGCATCGGTATTTGTCAATTGCACCACGTGGATGTTGCCCGGCGTATTGGCTTCACTGTCCAGCTTGGCCACCAGGTCCCTGACGCGGGCGATGCGCCCCGGATTGTCCGAGCGCAGCAGCAGTCCGTTGGTGCGGCTGTCGGCCAGCAGCACGAAGCGCTGGTTGTCGTCGCCGCCGGTCTGCGGCGACGAGGCCTCCGGCATCAGGCGGTTGATGATGCCGGCGAGATCGACCGCGGAAGCATGCAGGACCGGAATGACGATGGGGGTATCGGGATTGGGCTGGTCGATGGAGTCGATCAGCTTTTCGATGCGGCGCATGCTGCTGGCGTAGTCGGTCACCACCAGCGCGTTGCTGGATGGGTAGGCCACCACCACGCTGTTGGGCGAGATCATGGGCCGCACGACGGTGACCAGTTGCGAGGCCGATTCGTTTTTCAGCACGAACACGCGGGTGACAAGCTCGTCGCCCCTGCCGCGTGCAAGGGAATCGACATGCAGCTTGGCGTCGGCCTCGGGAATGATCTTGGTCACGCCGCCCGTTTCCACGGCCGCATAGCCCTGCAGGCGCAGGGCCGAGAGCAGGATGTCATAGCCCAGCGCGGGCGAAACCGGCGTGGCGGACACGACGTTGATGGTGCCTTTTACGCGCGGATCGACAAGGAAGTTCTTTTTGGAGATCTGGGAGATGGCGCGGATGACTTCCTGGATGTCGGCGTTGACGAAATTCAGCGAGACCAGTTCATCTTCTTTTTTTACCGCCTTTTCGGCGTGACAGGGAGTCGCGATAAAGATCGTCAGGCAGAATGCCAGCAGGGCTCTTCGCACGATGCGCTTAATCAATGTTTTCCCCTTATCAATTCTTGTTGCTGCAGCTGCAGTATCTTACGTTGTTCCGGCGAAAGCTTGTTGAGCGCCTGTGCCTGGGCGTCGGCGATCGAATCGCCGCGGACCGAGCTGGCTGCCTGGGCCGGCGCGGCACCGCCGGCGGCAGGCGCTTTGCTCAGGTCGACGCGTTGCCGGGCACCGTCCCGCTCAAGTATTACATAGTCGGCATGTGTTTCAATCAGGCGCACACCCGGTACGATCTGGCCGCCCACACCCACGCCGATCTGCCCGGTATCGGTTTGCATGACGGCAAAACCCCTTGTGCTGCTCGCGAAGATGCCGATGGGCCGGATTCCGCTGACCGAAGCCGTCGAGGTGGCCGTATTGACGACGCCAAACAGTTGCTCGGTTTGCGCCGATTG
>DAIDAJ010000089.1 GCA_027310665.1 Sideroxydans sp.
CTGCCGGAGTTCTGCCCCACGAACCAGTCAGCGCCCGCTAGCGTGGCCGCGAGCAGGGCGAGGCCGCCGGCCATCGAGATACTCTTGCGGCTGCCCCATTTGCGCATGGGAACCATCTCGCTGTCGCGGATGGCGGCCTGCACATGACGCACTTCGATCTTGTGGGTGTTTTCCACAAAGGCGGCAAGCAGTGCCTTGTCGGCGAGGATGTTGACGCGGCGCATCAAGCCCTCCGAGGATTTTCCGATGAGCAGTACAGCGGCGGGCGAGAAGATGTCCGGACCCTTGTATCCCGCGGCGCGCATGCGGAACATCAGGTAATCGTTGATCACCTTGCGCGAGATGGGCAGGATGCTGAAGTGATGCACGATCCGATCCTTCAGCTGGCGCATGTTGCTCTGATCGAGCTTTTCGTCCAGTTCGGGCTGCCCGAACAGCACGATCTGGATCAGCTTGTGTTTGCCGACTTGCAGGTTGTACAACAGGCGCAGTTCTTCCAGCGTATCCAGCGGCATGGCATGCGCCTCGTCCACCAGGACCACGCAGCGCTCGCCGCGCTCGTACATGGCTTCAAGCTGGTTCTGCAAAGTCTGCAGGATGACGTTGACGCGCTGCCCTTCGAGGCTCAGGTCGAGCCTGTCGGCGATGGCGTACAGCAATTCGTCGCGCGACATGCTCGGGTTGGCGAGATAGATCGCCTTGATGCTGGAAGGCAACCGATCCAGCAGCATGCGGCACAGCATGGTCTTGCCGCTGCCAACCTCGCCGCTGACCTTGATGATGCCTTCGCTGTCCTTGATGGCATAGATCAGGGCATCGAGTATTTCGCCGCGGTTGGCGCCGGAGAAGAAAAAGTCGGTGACGGGGGTGATCTTGAAAGGCGGTTCGGTCAGGCCGAAGTGCTCCAGATACATCTTGATTTCCCCTTTTACTGAACTTTCAGTGCTTTATGTTTTTGTACCGCTTCCATGCGGCTGTATAGCGTGGTGCGGGCGATTCCCAGCAACTTTGCCGCCTCGCTGACATTGCCGTGCGCGATTTCCATGGCGGCATCGATATAACGGGCAGTATAGCCCAACAACAGGTCATCCAGATCGAAACCGCCTTGTTGCAGGACTTGCCTGATATCTTCCGACATCTCGGCTGGTGAGTTTCCCGTCAGTTCAAGCTGCGGGTCGAACTCGGCTTCGATCTGCCTCGCATTGACTTCGATGCCGGGATACTTTGTGGTCAGCCGGATCACGATGTTGCGCAACTCGCGGGTATTGCCGGGAAAGGAGTATTGTTTCCAGCCTTCTAGCGCGGAAGGATCGAGCCTGAACGACGGGCGCTGTGCTTGCGCCGCGTAGAAGTTCCTGAAATGGTCCAGCAGCAGCAGCTTGTCCTCGCCCAGGCTGCGCAACGGAGGAACCTGGATCGTGAAGATGCTCAAGCGGTGGTAAAGGTCGGTGCGGAAGGATCCGCTGCGTACGGCCAGCTTCAGGTCGCGGTTGGTGGCAGCGATGATGCGTGCGTCGCTTTTGCGGGTGGTGGATTCGCCGACGCGCTGATATTCGCCGTTCTCCAATACTCGCAACAGCTTGGCCTGCAGTTCCTGCGGCATTTCGCCGATCTCGTCCAGGAAGAGGGTGCCGTTCTCGGCCTTTTCAAAAAAACCGGTCTGAGCGTTGGTTGCGCCGGTGAATGCGCCCTTGGCATGACCAAACAGTGTCGATTCAAGCAGGTTGGGGGAAATGGCTGCGCAGTTGAGCACGACATACGCGCTGTCGGGTCTGCCACTCAAGCGCTGCAGGGCAGTGGCAACCAATTCCTTGCCGCTGCCGGATTCGCCTTCGATCAATACCGGGTAGGGCGTCCTGGCATACAGCTCGATCTGGTTTCGCATCGCCTGGATGGGCTGGCTGTTGCCGATGATGCCGAACTGAGGCTGGCTGTCGCCGGGCACTGCCCGCTCGCTTTGCTGGAAGCGCAGCGCATCGAGCAAAAGCGATCGCAATGTCTCCGGTCCGCAGGGTTTTGCGACAAACTCGATGGCACCCAGCGTGCGCGCATGCCGCGCATTGCTTTCTTCATTTTGGCCGGACAGGGTGATGATTCTGATGTCGGGTGCATGCGCCAGCAGTTCGGTAATGAGGCGGAAGCCTTCTTCCGGACGGTGCGGGGTGGGCGGCAAGCCGAGATCAACCAGCGCAAGTTGCGGCGGGTTAGCCATGTCGCGCAACAGGCGGATGGCCTGGGGACGGTCTTCGGCGAGATGGATATCGAACTCATCGGCCAGGATCAGGCGCAGTGAGTCGCGTATGAGCGGGTCGTCATCGACAATAAGCAGAGCTGGAAGTGTCACGCTATCGATCCTGAAAGTGGCCATGAATTGTGGAACGCGCGCAGGATAGCCCGCAATCGCGCCAAGCTCAAGTTGTCGTCGGTTCCCAAACAGCGGTGCCGTGGTTTAGAATGCGCCCCTCTTCTAATCCGCGATAGGTTCATCAGTGTCCGCATCTCTGGTAGAACTCCATGACGTCAACTTTGCCTATGACAGCCGTCCCATTCTCAAAGGCATCAACATGTCCTTTCAGAAAGGTAAACTTATCGCGATCATGGGTTTGAGCGGTTGCGGCAAAACGACCATCCTGCGCCACATCGGCGGGGTGCTCAAGCCGACCAAGGGGTATGTGAAGGTGGACGGTCAGGTGATCCACGAACTGGACCCGCAGGGCTTGTATGCGATGCGCCGCAAGATGGGGATGCTGTTCCAGTTCGGCGCGCTGTTCACCGACATGACGGTGTTCGATAACGTGGCATTCCAGATGCGCGAACACACCGACCTGCCGGAGGAGATCATCCGCGACCTGGTGATGATGAAGTTGCACGCGGTGGGGCTGTATGGCACGCAGGAGCTGATGCCCGGCGAGCTTTCCGGCGGCATGGCGCGGCGCGTGGCGCTGGCGCGCACGATCGCGCTGGACCCGATGTTGATCATGTACGACGAGCCGTTCGCCGGCCTGGACCCGATCTCGCTGACGGTGGTGGGCGAGCTGATCCGCAGGCTGAACGATGCGCTCGGGGCGACTTCCATCGTGGTGACGCACGATGTGCAGGAATCGTTGAAGATTGTGGATTATGTCTATTTCGTTTCAAACGGCGCCATTATCGCGGAAGGCTCGGCGGACGATATTCGCGCATCCGGCGAGGCGTTCGTGAAGCAGTTCGTCCATGGCGAGATGGACGGGCCGATCCCGTTCCATTACCCCGGCAATGATTTCAACACGGATCTGGGAGTGCATGCCTGATGAATATAGTTGGCGGTTTGCGGGGTATCGGGAAGCGCGTTGTGAACGCCGTTTGGCGTACCGGATACGGCGCGCGTTTTTTTGTGATGACGCTGCGCTACTCGGGCATGAGTTTTCGTCGCTTCCGGCTGACGGTGCGGGAGATATTCTTCTCGGGTGTCTTGTCGCTTATCATCATCCTGGTTGCCGGAATGTTCGTCGGCATGGTGCTCGGCCTGCAGGGATATGAGACGCTCAAGCGCTACGGCTCGGAATCGGCACTGGGCTCGCTGGTGGCCCTGAGCTTGGTGCGCGAACTGGGGCCGGTGCTCGCGGCATTGTTGTTCGCCAGTCGCGCCGGCTCTGCGATGACGGCGGAGATCGGCCTGATGAAGGCCACCGAACAGATCGATGCGATGGAGCTGATGGCAGTGAACCCCATCGCGCGAGTGGTGGCACCGCGTTTCTGGGCGGGCGTGATCTCCATGCCGTTGCTGGCGGCGTTGTTTTCGGCGATGGGTGTGTTCGGCGGTTACGTGGTCGGCGTGGTGAACATCGGCGTGGACGAAGGCTCGTTCTGGTCGCAGATGCAGGCATCGGTGGATTTCCAGCACGACATACTGAACGGTGTGATCAAGAGCCTGGTGTTCGGATTGGCGGTCACGGCCATCGCGCTGTTCGAGGGGTACGATGCACCGCCCACGGCGGAAGGAGTGTCCGGCGCGACCACCCGCACCGTGGTGGAATCCTCGCTGGCGATATTGATGCTGGATTTCATTCTGACCGCATTCATGTTTCAAGGAGCTTAAGGTTATGGAACGTACGACATTGGATCTATGGGTAGGCGTGTTTGTGGTGGCAGGCATCGCGGCGCTGGTGGTGCTGGCGCTCAAGGTGGGGAACCTGAGTACCTACAACGTGTCGGAGTCGTACCAGTTGCAGGCGCACTTCACCAATGTCGGCGGGTTGAAGCCCACCGCTTCGGTACGGAGCGCGGGCGTGCTGGTTGGGCGGGTGGTCAGCATTGTGCTGGATACCAGTAATTACGATGCCAAGGTGACGATGAGCATCGACAAGCGTTACCAGTTTCCCAAGGATACCTTCGCCAATATCCTGACCTCCGGTCTGCTGGGGGAGCAATATATCGGCCTGATACCGGGCGGGGATGACAAGATGCTGCAGAGCGGCGATGAGTTCAAGAAAACGCAGTCGGCGGTGGTGCTGGAGGACTTGATCGGCAAGTTCCTCTACAACAGTTCCGATGCAAAGAAATAGTCCACTGAACGAAGAGGGAAGATCATGAAGAAGATATTCGTGCTGTTGTCCGGCGTGACGATGCTGTGTCTGGCGTCGGGCGCGCGCGCCGACATACCTGACCCGGATGTGCTGATCAAGAATACGGTGCACGAGGTTCTGGACATCGTCCGCAGCGACAAGGAACTGCGCTCCGGCAATCAAAAGAAGATGCTGGAACTGGTCGATGCAAAAGTCCTGCCGCATTTCAATTTCGAGCATATGACAAAGCTCGCCGTGGGCAAGTCCTGGCGCACCGCGACACCGGAACAGAAGAAGGCGCTCATGAGCGAGTTCCGTATCCTGCTGGTGCGCACTTATACCAAGGCTTTCACCTCCTACCGCGACCAGGTTGTTGAGATCAAGCCTTTCAAGCTTGATCCTGCGGCAACCGAGGTGACAGTCAAGACCGCCATCGTCAAGCCCGGCAGTTCGCAACAGCCGGTGCTGGTCGATTACGACATGGAAAAGATGCCGGATGGCTGGAAAGTGTATGACCTGACTGTGGAGGGAGTGAGTCTGGTCACCAGTTATCGCGGCACGTTTGCCGATCAGATACAGCAAGTCGGGATCGACGGTTTGATCAAGACACTGGCCGACAAGAATAGTACGGCGGCATCCAACGCCGCGCTGGCGGAAAAGGCAGACAGCAAGTGATTCAGCGCGAAGGCAACATGTTGCTGATATCGGGAAGCCTGACCATGGACAGCATAGGCACGGAATTCGCC
Organism: Sideroxydans sp.; assembly: GCA_027310665.1. GTDB lineage: Bacteria > Pseudomonadota > Gammaproteobacteria > Burkholderiales > Gallionellaceae > Sideroxyarcus. The sequence continues at coordinate 5,291 of DAIDAJ010000089.1, forward strand.
GAGGCCATGCAACCGCTGGACGGGAAGGATTGGACGATCGATCTGGCGCGGGTCGAGGCTGCCGATTCTGCTGCAGTGGGCTTGCTGCTGGCATGGTTGCGCAACGCGCAACGTCATCAGGCCAAACTGAACTTCGTCAATGTACCGGACAATCTCTACAGTCTAGCCGGCCTGTATGGAGTGGCGGATGCGTTGCCATTGAATCACTCATCACTTTAAACGCCGCAGCAGCGGCAAGAAGAACCCAATGCAAAAACTAGCCATCCAGGGCGGAATTCCTTTACGCGGAGAAGTGCGTATCTCCGGCGCCAAGAATGCCGCCTTGCCCATCATGTGCGCCAGCCTGCTGACTGCGGATGCCTTGCGCCTGACCAATCTGCCGGATCTGCACGACGTCGGGACCATGCGCAAACTGTTGCAGCAGATGGGTGTTGCGGCGGATGCCGCGACTGGCGAGATCACTTTCAGGGGCGACAAAGTCGACAACTGGGAAGCGCCGTACGACATGGTCAAGACCATGCGCGCCGCGATCCTTGTGTTGGGCCCGCTGGTGGCGCGTTTCGGCGATGCCAAGGTGTCGTTGCCCGGCGGCTGCGCCATCGGCTCGCGCCCCGTCGATCTGCATATCAAGGGACTGCAGGCGATGGGTGCGGAGATCGCCATCGAACACGGCTATATCCATGCCAAGGCGAAACGGCTCAAGGGCGCGCGCATCTTCTTCGACATCGTCAGCGTCACCGGCACCGAAAATCTGATGATGGCAGCGGCATTGGCAGACGGCGTGACGGTGCTGGAGAACGCAGCGCGCGAACCGGAGGTAGTGGACCTGGCAAATTGCCTGCGCGCGATGGGTGCAAGGATTACCGGCGACGGCACCGACACGATCACCATCACCGGTGTGGAAAAATTGCACGGCGCGACGCATCGCATCATGCCTGACCGCATCGAGAGCGGTACGTTTCTGGTGGCCGCGGCGGCGACGGGTGGAAGTATCACGCTGCGCGAAACGCGGGCCGATATACTGGAAACCGTGCTGGAAAAACTGGCCGAAGCGGGGGCGCAGATCAAGGTTGCGGGCGATACCATCCATCTGGAAATGAGCGGGCGCCCGAAAGCGGTGAACGTGCGAACTGCCCCGCACCCCGCATTCCCAACCGACATGCAAGCGCAGTTCATGGCGCTCAATTGCATCGCGGATGGCAGTGCGATGGTGGTGGAGACTATTTTCGAGAACCGTTTCATGCACGTGCAGGAGTTGCGCCGGCTCGGCGCGCAGATCGATGTCGAAGGAAACACCTCGGTTGTGCGCGGCGTGGGGCATATGGAAGGCGCAACGGTGATGGCGACCGACCTGCGAGCTTCCGCCTGTCTGGTCATTGCTGGCCTCGTTGCGCAGGGGGAGACAGTGATCGACCGTATTTATCATCTGGATCGCGGCTACGAACATATCGAAAGCAAACTGTCGCAGCTCGGTGCTAACATTCGCCGGATTAAGTAATTACAATTGGGCGACACAAGCGTCGCATCGAACAGGACTACGACATGATCACCATTGCGCTTTCCAAAGGCCGCATCTTCGAGGAGACACTGCCCCTGCTCAAGGCGGCAGGTATTGCCGCTCTGGAAGATCCGGAGACCTCCCGCAAACTCATTTTGCCGACCAATCGCGGCGACGTGCGCCTGATCATCGTGCGCGCATCGGATGTGCCGACTTACGTGCAATACGGCGCGGCGGACATGGGCGTGGCGGGCAAGGATGTGCTTAACGAGCATGGCGGGGAGGGGCTTTATCAGCCGCTGGACTTGAACATCGCGAAGTGCCGCATGATGGTGGCCGTGCGCAATGGTTTTGATTACGAGTCGGCAGTGAAGCAGGGTGCCCGTCTGCGCGTTGCGACCAAGTACGTGAAGACTGCGCGCGAGCATTTTGCATCCAAAGGGGTGCATGTTGATCTTATCAAGCTGTACGGATCGATGGAACTGGCGCCGCTGGTCGGGCTTTCCGATGCCATCGTCGATCTGGTCAGTAGCGGCGCGACGTTGAAGGCCAACGATCTCAGGGCGGTAGAGGAGATCGCGCCGATCTCGTCGCGTCTGGTGGTGAATCAGGCATCGCTGAAACTCAAGCGCGGATCGATTCAGCCGATGCTGGATGCGTTTGCGCAGGCCGTTAACAAATAGAGAGCGCCGTCAAATGAACATTACCCGACTTTCGACCCGGCAGGCTGACTTCGACACCAGGCTTGGCAAGCTGCTGGCCTTCGAAGAGACGGCCGACGAAAAGCTCGAAGCGACCGTCGCCGCCATCCTTGCCGATGTGAAGAAGCGCGGCGATGCCGCCGTTCTGGAATACACGCGCAAGTTCGACCGTATGCCCCTGGCCGACGCACCGGCAATGGAGTTGCCGCGAGCCGAGCTGAGGGCCGCCTTCGAAGGGCTACCTGCCGATCAGCGCAGTGCTCTTGAGCAGGCGGCGCAACGAGTCACTTCCTACCACCAAAAGCAGGTGCAGGTTTCCTGGAATTATCTTGATGACGACGGCACCATGCTGGGCCAGCAAGTCACGCCGCTGGATCGCGTCGGTCTTTACGTGCCGGGTGGCAAGGCGGCCTATCCTTCTTCCGTCTTGATGAATGCCCTGCCCGCCAAAGTGGCGGGAGTGAGCGAACTCATCATGGTCGTGCCCACGCCGGACGGCGTGAAGAATCAACTCGTGCTGGCGGCCGCCTATCTAGCAGGCGTGGATCGTGTGTTCACCATCGGCGGCGCCCAGGCCGTGGCGGCACTGGCGTACGGCACGGAGACCATCCCCAAGGTGGACAAGATCGTCGGCCCCGGCAATGCCTATGTGGCTTCCGCGAAACGCCGTGTCTTCGGCGTATGCGGTATCGACATGATCGCGGGGCCGTCCGAGATACTGGTCATCTGCGACGGCAAGACCGATCCGGACTGGGTGGCGATGGACCTGTTCTCGCAGGCCGAACACGACGAACTGGCGCAGGCCATCCTGCTGTCGCCCGATGCGGATTTCATCGATGCCGTGGCCGCGAGTGCCAACAAGCTGCTGGAAAACATGCCGCGCAAGGCCATCATCAAGACCGCACTGGAGAACCGGGGTGCGTTGATCCATGTCTCGGATATGGATGAAGCTTGCCGCATCAGCAATCGTATCGCGCCCGAGCACCTGGAGCTGTCCGTGGGCGACCCCAAGGCTTGGCTGCCCAAGCTCAAGCACGCCGGTGCCATATTCATGGGGCGTTATACCTCGGAATCGCTGGGCGACTACTGCGCAGGCCCGAACCACGTGCTGCCGACGTCCGGCACGGCGCGGTTTTCATCACCGTTGGGCGTGTATGACTTCCAGAAGCGCAGCAGCCTGATCCAGGTTTCTCCCCAGGGAGCCCGAAAATTGGGCGAAATCGCCTCGACCCTGGCTTTTGGCGAGGGTTTGCAGGCTCATGCCCAGTCGGCGCTCTATAGAAAAGGGCATTGAAAGTTTGGGTTGTGTCTTTGCGGCGGTTTATGTAGAATCCGCGCCTCTTTGAAAAACTGGTTGGAGTGATTGTCATGGCACGCGTCTGTCAAGTAACTGGGAAAAAGCCCATGGTGGGCAACAACATCTCCCACGCGAACAATAAAACCAAGCGTCGTTTCTTGCCGAATCTGCAACGCCGCCGCTTGTGGGTAGAGTCTGAAAACCGTTGGGTGTCTTTGCGCCTGACCAATGCTGGTCTGCGTACCATCGACAAGAACGGCATCGATGCCGTCCTGTTCGAGATGCGTGCTCGCGGCGAGAAGATCTAAAGGAGAACGATTGTGGCAAAAGGTGCACGCGAAAAGATCAAACTGGAATCCTCCGCTGGTACGGGGCATTTCTACACGACTAACAAGAACAAACGCACTACTCCGGAAAAGCTTGAATTCCTGAAGTTCGACCCGGTGGCACGCAAGCATGTCGCATACAAGGAAACCAAGCTGAAGTGATTCGGCAGGTTTGAGGTGTGCAAAAGAAAACCCGCGAAAGCGGGTTTTTTTATGGATGCGGGTGATTGTCCGCTTTTCAGTTCCCGGCGCCTGCAACTTCCCGGTTGTTATTTTTTCGGGGGGACGGAAAGAATGAAATTTACGATGTTTGTGATTTCTTTTGCATGAATCCCGTTCGGGTCGTTGGGGGCCATGGGAATGTACTCGTTCCACTCGCCTTTGCCGCCCTTGGATATCTTGGTCACCAGTCCCTGCACGAGGGGAAGCTTTTCGCCAACGCTGTTGATATTGAATCCCTTGTATACATAAGTTGTCTGGTTGCGATACCGGTCGGCGACATTCTGCCAGGATGGTCCGAATTTGGTTCGTTCCCAGCCGTGGCAGGCATCGCAACCAAGTGCCTTGACCTCTGATTGTATTGTCGGAGGAATTGCAATTCCCGGGATATCTTCAGCGTAAACAGCCGCGCTGAAGATCATCATTGAAGCAAGTACTGTTGCCGTTCTGCTATTGACCATACTCTACTCCCTCATTTTCCGATCCGATTATTATGATTTTGCATCAACGTAACAGTACCATTGTTACTGGGGTAATTGGTAGGGTGGGATCACACCCGGGCAGGGGTAACCAAGGAATAGACTATTCTTTATGCTTTATGCGACAAAGCCGTAGCCTTCCGGTTTAGTCAAGATTCCGGTATCGGCTTGGACTTGTTGACGTTTTCAAGGAACAAGCGCTTCGTGGAATTAAGGTAACCGTCGCTGCAGGTGCCTTGATATTCCAGCCAATGGACGGTGTTGCCCGTCAAAACGATGCTGCCCGAGATGATTGCGCTTCCCGCAGAAACCACGACAACAGCCGCCAGTATCGCCGCGGCGCATTCCGAGTTGCAACCGCCCCCGATATTGATCGGGATGTCATTCGAGCGGCCTTGCGTGTCGCGTGCCTCCGTTTCAAACAAGTTCTGCATCGACATGTGTTTGGTCATCGTTTCGCAAGCGGCAGCTGATTCCTTGCTTTCGTCTATGACGGGCACATAAATGCATGCAGACAGGGAAAGGACGAGGAAGGTGATCGGAAATACCGCAGGAGTCCTCATCTCATCCGGCCGCCTTGGTGATGGTTACATCCGGGCCCAACTTTCGGCTTCGTGATAATCGCTGAAAGCGCGAATATCCGCATCAACGAACAATCGGGATAGCCAGGCCTGCCAAGTCAGCCATTGGTTGTCAGTGACGACCGCGATCTTGCTGAAGTCATGATTGTGCTGGCGACGGAAGAACTTGAGCTCTTCCCAGGCGACATCCGGGGTGTACCCGAGCATGCCGCGCAGGTCGAACAGCAGGTTGATCTTGCCTGGCGCATTGAGTTTGTGGAGTGCGTGCTCTTCAAACTGCTTGAAATCGGCGATGGTGAATTCGCCCATGACGGCGATATTGACGAGTTGGCTGCTTTCTTCAATCGTGATCATTTACGTGGCCTCTGTGTGGGTGGGTGCTAGGCGCAAGCTTAACATGCCGCTGCCGATGATGAGAGCGATGCCGAACCAGCTGTCTATGGGCAGCATTTCATTCCACAGCATCAGGCCAAACAGGCTGGCGAAGACAATGGTGCTGTATGACAGGGTGCTTACAACCTGCGTTTGTCCGACACGGTAGGCGTGCGTCATGGCGACTTGGGCAAAAGTGGCCGTTGCACCCATGCCGAGCAACAACCACAGGCTGTCCAGTGTGACCGGATGGATCTCGGTTTGGGCCATCCATACCCCGCTGAACAGCGTGGCCACCAGATTGAAATAGAACACTACCCGCACTGCCGGCTCGCCCATGAGCCCGAGCTGGCGTACGTTCATCAATGCGATGGCGGCGAAGAAGCCGGAGGCCAAACCCAATATGCCGCTGACAAATTGTGCGCGCTCGAAAGTGGGGTGCAGCAACAATACCACCCCGATGAAACCCAGCATCAGGCTGATGGTCAGGGGCAGATGAAGACGATCCTTGTACACAAGCAACGTGAGCACGGTAAGGAATATGGCAGAGGTGTAGTTCAGCGTGATGGCGGAAGCCAGGGGCAACGTAGAGATGCAGTAGAAGTAAAGCATCATGGCGATGGTGCCGGACAGTCCGCGCCATAGATGGCTGCGCCAGTGCGGGGTGGCGAGCGGCGTGCGCTTGTGCAGCAGCATGGCGGCAACGAACAGCAGCCCGCAGAAGCAGCGGTAGAAAACGAGTTCGCTACTGGAAAAATAAGCCGCACCGAGTTTGACGCACACGCCCATGCAGGCGAACGACAAACTCGCAAACAACATCCATAGCGCACCCACTTGGAATTATTTCAGGTGCTGTTCCAGATTGCGGCGCAGGAACTCATGGAAGTGCAGCATCCCGTCTTCGGTCGGCGACTGGTAAGGGCCGACCTCTTCGATGCCTTGCTTGTACAAGGCGCGACGCCCCTGGTGCATGCGCAGGCAGATGACGTCGTCCTCGACCGCGGTTTCACGGTAGGCCTTCTTTTCGGCTTCGATGTAGTCGCGCTCGAACAGCACGATATCTTCCGGGTAGTAGAACTCCACGATGTTGGTGCAGGCATCCGTGCCGCGCGGGACGACAGTGCTAACCACCAGTGTGTTCGGATACCACTCGACCGTGATATTGGGGTAGTAGGTCAGCCAGATCGCGCCGTATTTCGGGAATTCGCCGTTGTTGTAACGCATCACCTGCTCGGTCCATTTTTCATAGACCGGGCTGCCGGGTTTGCGCAGCGGCTTGTTGATACCCACAGTCTGTACGCTGAACTGTTCGCCGAACGTCCATTTCAGATCATCGCAATTGACCAGTTGGCCCAGCCCCGGATGGAAAGGAACGACGTGGTAGTCTTCTTGGTACACCTCTATGAATGTCTTCCAGTTGAAGTTGTATTCGTCCACTTCCACCCGATCCAGCATGTAACCGGAGAAGTCGATCTCGCTGAAGGCGGGCATGGTCGCCAGATCCCTGGCGATATCGCGTTTGCCGGCGAATAGCAGGCCTTTCCAGTTTTGCAGAGGGGTCTTGTTCAGGTGCAGGCAAGGATTGTTCGGGAAATGCGGCGCCCCGATCAGCTCGCCATCGGTTTTGTAGGTCCAGCGATGCAGCGGGCAAACAATGGTTTTCGCGTTGCCGCGGCCTTCCAGCATGGTGGCCTGGCGATGGCGGCAGATGTTGGAAAGCAGCTCCACGCCGCTTTCGTTGCGAACCAGCATCTTGGCGCTGTCCATCCATTCGACTACGTGATAATCGCCGAGATTGGGTACCATCAATTCATGGCCGACATATTGCGGCCCGGCGTCCAGCAGCACGCGCTGCTCGACCTCCAGAACTTTCGGATCGAAATACCAGCTCAGCGGCGGTTGCGCTGATACCGGATTGAATTGTTTCGGCTTGGCTATTTCGGACATACCCACTCTTTCTGTGAATACGGTTTTCAGGGGCAGGGATTGTCCCCGAAATCATAAGGGGGGGCAACAAATATTGGCTCTGTATCGGGGGCTTGGGTAAAATGCCGCCCTTACGCAGAAATTGATGCACATGGGAATCGAGATGGCGGCAAAATCCACCAAGACACAGAGTTTCGAAACGGCGCTGGCGGAGTTGGAACAGGTCGTAGCAGACATGGAGTCCGGCAAGCTGTCGCTGGAAGATTCACTGGCGGCCTACAAGCGCGGTGCGGAACTGTTGTCGTTCTGCCGGTCCCGTCTGGACGACGCTCAACAGCAGGTACGCGTGCTGGAAGACGGTGTGCTCAAGGACTTCAGCTCATCGGGCGATGCGAACAAAGATTGATAATGTCAGACTTCTCATCTTGGGTATCCGCCCATCAATCCCGTTTTGAAGACACTTTGAAGCGTTTGCTGCCGCAGGCCGAGGTCGCGCCGCAACGCCTGCATGCCGCGATGCGCTACAGCGTGCTGGAAGGCGGCAAGCGCGTGCGTCCGCTGCTTGCGTTTGCGGCGGGTGAATTGGGTGGCGCCCCGGTCGGGCGTGTCGAGATCGCCGCGGCCGCCGTCGAGCTGATCCACGCCTATTCGCTGGTGCATGACGACATGCCCTGCATGGACGACGACGTGCTGCGCCGTGGCAAACCCACCTGCCATGTCGAATACGACGAAGCTACCGCGCTGCTGGTTGGCGACGCATTGCAAAGCCTGGCGTTCCAGTTGTTATCCGAACATCGCCTGAGCGACGATGCATCCCGGCAATTGCAGATGGTCAAGTTGCTTGCCGTCGCCTCCGGTTCGCGCGGCATGGCGGGCGGGCAGGCCATCGACCTGGCCAGTGTGGGAAAGCAGCTGACGCTGCCGGAGCTGGAGCAGATGCATATCTACAAGACCGGTGCGCTGATCCGCGCCTCCATTTTGCTCGGGGCGCATTGCGGAAACCTGGATCAGGCGCAACTCGACAAGCTCGATCGCTACGGAAAATGCATAGGGCTGGCGTTCCAGGTGGTGGATGATGTGCTCGACAGCGAAGCGGATACCGCGACCCTGGGCAAGACTGCGGGCAAGGATGCTGACAACGACAAGCCGACTTATGTGACACTGCTGGGAGTGCAAGCTGCAAAGGAAATGGCGACAGGGCTGCATGGAGACGCGCTGGATACCCTGGTCGAGTTTGGTGCGGCGGCGCAGCGCCTGCGCGAGTTGGCCGACTTTATCGTGAAGAGAAAGTACTAATGTATTCCTTGCTCGAAACCATCGACTCCCCGGATGACCTGCGCAAACTCGAGCGCGGGCAGTTGCCGCAACTGACGGACGAATTGCGCGCCTTCCTGATTGAATCGGTAAGTAAGACCGGCGGGCATCTTTCTTCCAACCTCGGCACGGTGGAACTGACTGTCGCGTTGCATTACATCTACAACACGCCGGAAGACCGGCTGGTATGGGATGTCGGCCACCAGACCTATGCGCACAAGATATTGACGGGTCGCCGTGCGGCGATGAGCGGCCTGCGCATGGCGCACGGCATCTCCGGCTTCCCCAAGCGGAATGAGAGCCCGTACGATGCCTTTGGTACGGGCCATTCCAGCACTTCCATTTCCGCCGCGCTGGGCATGGCGGTGGCGGCACGCCTGGCCGGAAAAGACAACCGCTCGGTCGCCATCATCGGTGACGGCGCGATGACCGGCGGCATGGCGTTCGAGGCACTCAACAACGCGGGCGCGATGGATGCCAACCTGCTGGTGATCCTCAATGACAACGACATGTCCATTTCGCGCCCGGTCGGCGCGCTGAACAATTACCTGGCGAAACTGATGTCTGGCCGCTTCTATGCCGCAATGCGGCGCGGCAGCGAAAAGGTGCTGAAAGGTGTGCCGCCGGTGCTGGAATTTGCCAAGCGCGCGGAAGAGCATTTCAAGGGCATGTGGATCCCCGGCACGCTGTTCGAGGAATTCGGATTCAACTACATCGGCCCGATCGACGGGCACGACCTGAACGTGCTGCTGGATACACTGAGCAACATTCGCCAACTTGAAGGTCCGCAGTTCCTGCACATCGTCACGCAAAAGGGGAAAGGCTACGCCCAAGCCGAAGACGACTGTGTGCTGTATCACGGCGTTGGCAAGTTCGACCCCAGCCATGGCATCACAGCCAAGCCCAGTACCAAAGTGACCTACACGCAGGTGTTCGGAGACTGGTTATGTGACATGGCAGAGCAGGACGCGCGCCTGGTCGGCATCACGCCCGCGATGTGCGAAGGCTCGGGGCTGGTCCAATTCGCGGAGAAGTACCCGCAGCGCTATTTTGACGTGGGTATCGCCGAACAGCATGCGCTGACCTTCGCCGCGGGCCTGGCGTGCGACGGTTCGAAGCCGGTGGTGGCGATCTATTCCACCTTTTTGCAGCGCGCGTATGACCAGCTTATTCACGATGTCGCCATCCAGAACCTGCCGGTGATGTTCGCCATCGACCGCGGCGGACTGGTCGGCGCCGACGGTGCGACGCATGCGGGCAGCTTCGACCTGAGCTATCTGCGCTGCATTCCCAACATGACCGTGATGGCACCTGCAGACGAGAACGAATGCCGGCAGATGCTGAGCACCGCTTTTCATCTCGATACGCCGAGCGCGGTGCGCTATCCGCGCGGCACGGGGCCGGGTGTCACGGTGCAGAAGAGCTTGCAGCCAATAGCTGTGGGCAAGGGCGAAGTGCGCCGCCAGGGCAAAAAAATCGCCATCCTCGCCTTCGGTTCCATGCTTGCGCCCGCGTTGCAGGCCGCAGAACAGCTCGACGCCACCGTTGCCAACATGCGCTTCGTCAAACCCCTGGACGAAGAGTTGGTATTTAGACTCGCGGGCGCACATACTTTGCTGGTCACCGTGGAAGAAAACACGATACAGGGCGGCGCCGGCAGCGCGGTGGCAGAATGCCTGGCGCGGTGCGGCATCAACGTTGCCGTGCTGCACCTGGGGCTTCCCGACAAATTCCTGGAACAGGGCGATCCCGTGCAAATGCTGGCCGATTGCGGGCTGGATGCGAATGGCATTACAAGCGCTATCGGTAAAAAGTTGGCCAGTTGATATTGCCCGACCGTTATAGTCGGGTAATGGGTATAATCGCCCCAAGACTTTTCTGAAAGATAACCATGAATTCGATAGAAACCATAGCAGACGTACAAAGCAGCGCCGATACGCGCCATTTGGCGATCAACAAGGTTGGTATCAAGAGCATCCGCCACCCCGTCCTCGTCAAGGACAAGAGCGGGGGCGTACAGCACACCATTGCCACATTCAATATGTATGTGCACCTGCCGCACAACTTCAAAGGCACGCACATGTCGCGCTTTGTGCAGATATTGAACCAGCACGGACGCGAGATCTCGGTGGAGTCGTTCGAAGGTATCCTGCGCGAGATGACCGACAAGCTGGAGGCCAAATCCGGCTACATCGAGATGGCGTTCCCCTATTTTATCAACAAGACCGCGCCGGTCTCCGAAGTGCAAAGCCTGCTCGATTACGACGTCACTTTCATCGGCGAGATCGTCGACGGCAAGTATCGCTTCAACATGAAGGTGCAGATCCCCGTGACCAGCCTGTGCCCCTGCTCCAAGGAAATCTCCGAGCGTGGGGCGCACAACCAGCGTTCGCATGTCACCATCAACGTGCGCACCAAGCGGTCGGTGTGGATCGAAGAAGTGGTGCGCTTTGCCGAAGAGCAGGCGTCGAGCGAGCTGTACGGCCTGCTGAAGCGCCCCGACGAGAAGTTCGTCACCGAACGCGCCTACGATAACCCCAAGTTCGTGGAGGACATGGTGCGCGACGTGGCGGCCGTGCTGAATGCCGATGAGCGCATCGAATCGTACGTCGTTGAGTCAGAGAACTTTGAATCGATCCACAATCACTCGGCTTATGCGCTGATCGAACGGGATAAAACCAGGGAATAGGATACGGGATACGGGATACAGGAAAACCAGCGGCTTCGCATTCCCTGTATCCCGTATCCTGAATCCTGCATCCCCCTCTTGAAAAGAGCCCTCCCACCCCCAAATACCCTCCACACTTTTTCAAGGAGGGAACTATGACCGAAACCACCACCGCCAGCCGCGAGACGCTGGGCTTCCAGACCGAAGTCAAACAGCTGCTGCACCTGATGATCCACTCGCTGTATTCCAACCGCGAGATTTTCCTGAGAGAACTGATTTCAAACGCGTCCGACGCCTGCGACAAGCTGCGTTTCGAGGCGCTGCACAACGACGCGCTGTACGAAAACGCGTCCGACCTCAATATCCGCGTCAGCTTCGACAAGGAAGCGCGCACGCTGACCATCGCCGACAGCGGCATCGGCATGAACCGCGACGAAGTGATCGCCAACCTCGGCACTATCGCCAAGTCCGGCACGCGCGAATTCTTCACCAAGCTTTCCGGCGACCAGCAGAAGGATGCGCACCTGATCGGGCAGTTCGGCGTGGGCTTCTACTCTGCCTTCATCGTGGCCGACAAGGTATCGGTGCTGACGCGCCGTGCGGGCGAAAAGGCCGATCAGGGCGTGCGCTGGGAATCCGACGGCGGCGGCGAGTTCTCCATCGAGATGGTAGACAGGGCCGCGCGCGGCACCGAGATCACGTTGCACCTGCGCGAAGGGCAGGACGACCTGCTCGCCGGCTACAAGCTGCGCGAGATCATCAAGAAATATTCCAACCACATCGTCCAGCCGATCCTGATGCAAAAGGAAGAGTGGAAGGATGGCAAGTACGAAACCCTGGCCGAAGACGAGACCGTCAACCAGGCTTCCGCGCTGTGGGCGCGCTCCAAGAACGAGATCACCGAAGAGCAGTACAAGGAATTTTACAAGCACGTCGGTCATGACTTCGACGATCCTCTGGCGTGGACGCACGCGCGCGTCGAAGGCAAGCAGGAATACACGCAACTGTTGTACATCCCGGGCTGCGCGCCGTTCGACATGTATGACCGTCAGGCGCGCCACGGCATCAAGCTCTATGTGCGCCGCGTGTTCATCATGGACGACGCCGAACAGCTGATGCCGCAATACATGCGCTTCGTGCGCGGCGTGGTGGATTCCGCCGACCTGCCGCTCAACGTCTCGCGCGAGATATTGCAGGAATCGAAAGACATCGAGGCCATCCGCAAGGGCTGCACCGGCAAGGTGCTGGGTCTGCTGGCCGATCTGGCCGAGAATGACAAGGAGAAGTACACCAGGTTCTGGAGCGAGTTCGGCCAGGTGTTGAAAGAGGGCGTCGGCGAAGACTTCGCCAACAAGGATAAGATCGCCGCACTACTGCGCTTCGCCACCACCAAGGCCGACACCAATGAAGAGACCGTCTCGCTGAAGGACTACGTTAGCCGCATGAAGGACGGCCAGGAAAAGATCTATTACGTCACCGCGGACAGCTTCAATGCCGCCAAGAACAGCCCGCATCTGGAAGTGTTCCGCAAGAAGGGTATCGAAGTGCTGCTGCTGTCCGCCCGTGTGGATGAATGGGTGGTGAGCAACCTGCCCGAGTTCGAAGGCAAGCAACTGGTCTCCGTCGCCAAGGGCGGCCTCGACCTGGGCGCGCTGGAAGACGCAGCCGAGAAGCAGGAGCAGGAAAAGCAGGCCGACGAGTTCAAGGGGCTGACCGACAAGATCAAGACCAGCCTCGCGGATAAGGTGAAGGAGGTGCGCATCACTCACCGCCTGACCGACAGCCCCGCCTGTCTGGTGGCGGACGAGCACGACATGAGCGGCAACCTGGCGCGTTTGCTCAAAGCCTCCGGCCAGAAAGCGCCGATCTCGCAGCCGATCCTTGAGATCAACCCCACTCATCCGGTGGTATTGCGCCTGAAGGGCGAAGAGCAGCGTTTCGACGACTGGGCAGCAGTGCTGTTCGACCAGGCGTTGCTGGCCGAAGGCGGCCAGCTCGACGATCCCGCTGGATTTGTGAAACGGGTGAATCAGTTGATGCTGGAGATGGGTGCCTGAAGGTTCATTTGCACTGCACAAGAAACGGGCGCGCAAAGGCGCCCGTTTTTTTCAGCTGCTGCATGGCAGCTGTGATGAAAGCCAACTAAAATGCATGCCCGATGTGTCTTTTCACGAGATATTGATCCGATCGCACCATGAAACCCGTTGCCATCTTCCGCCATTCCCCTACCGAAGGTGCAGGCCATTTCGCACTGTTCCTCAACCAGCATGCCATTCCCTGGCAGATGATCCACATCGACCAGGGCGAAGCGGTACCGGCGGATGCCGCGGCGTTTTCAGGCCTGGTGTTCATGGGCGGGCCGATGAGCGTCAACGACGACCTGCCGTGGATACCCAAGGTGCTGGCGCTGATCCGCGATGCCTGCGCAAAAGACATCCCGCTGCTTGGCCACTGTCTCGGCGGGCAGCTCATGTCCAAGGCGCTGGGCGGCGTGGTGACGAGGAATCCGGTGAAGGAGCTCGGCTGGGGCGAGGTGACCGTGGCCGACAACGACACGGCACGGCAGTGGTTCGGCGACATCCGGCGTTTCGATTCCTTCCATTGGCACGGCGAGACCTTTTCGCTGCCGCCGGGGGCAGTGCCTCTGCTGTCCAGCAGACATTGTGCGAACCAGGCATACGCCATCGGCAAGCACCTCGGCATGCAATGCCATGTCGAGATGACCGGGCAGATGATCCGCGACTGGTGCGAGAACGGGGCGGATGAGATCGCTGCCAATCTGCACAGTCCGGCAGTACAATCGGCAGAAACGATGCAGGCGCAGATGCGCGACAAATTGCCCGGGCTGCATGACGTGGCGGATCAGCTCTACCGGCACTGGTTGCACGGATTGGCGAAATAGGAGGTCACATGGCGTACGTCGTTGCTGAAAATTGTATCCGCTGCAAATATACCGATTGCGTGGAGGTGTGCCCGGTGGATTGTTTTCGCGAAGGCGAGAACTTCCTGGTCATCGATCCGGATGAGTGCATCGACTGCACGCTGTGCGTGGCGGAATGCCCGGCAAACGCGATCTTCGCGGAAGACGATGTGCCGGCGGATCAGGTCCATTTCATCAAGCTCAACGCAGAGTTGGCCAAGCTCTGGAAGCCCATCGTCGAGAAGAAGGATGCGCCGGCCGATGCGGATGAATGGCTTCATGTGAAAGACAAGCTCCATCTGCTG
>DAIDAJ010000093.1 GCA_027310665.1 Sideroxydans sp.
CGCTATAATGCACGACAATCCAAAAGCGGGATGGACGCAATGTTCTTCCCGCTTCTTTATGTCCAGTTCAAGGGAGCATCCGGTGTCGCAAACAAGTCCTGCCATTCTAGTTTTAGCCGATGGGACAGTGTTTCGCGGAACTGCCATCGGCGCCTCGGGCAGCAGCGTCGGCGAGGTGGTGTTCAATACCGCCATCACCGGCTATCAGGAAATCCTTACCGACCCGTCCTATTGCAAGCAGATCGTCACGTTGACTTACCCGCATATCGGCAATGTGGGCTGTAACCCCGAAGATGTGGAATCGCGCCAGGTATTTGCCAGCGGTCTTATCATTCGCGACCTGTCCATGACGGTCAGCAACTTCCGCAGCACGCAATCCCTGCCTGAATACCTCAAGGCCAACAACGTGGTCGCCATCGCCGGCATCGATACCCGCAAGCTGACGCGCATCCTGCGCAGCAAAGGCGCACAAAACGGCTGCGTCGCAACAGGCAATGATGTGGAGGCGGCGTTGAAAGCGGCGCGCAACTTTGCCGGACTGGCGGGCATGGATCTGGCGCAAGTGGTCAGCTGCGACAAGCCGTACGAATGGACGCAGCGCGAATGGGAATTGGGCGTGGGCTATCGGGATACGGGATGCGGGATACAGGATGCAGCGAAAAGCGGGGCTGTTGGTTCTGCTGAATCCCGTATCCAGAATCCTGCATCGTTTCACGTAGTGGCCTACGACTTCGGTGTGAAGCGCAATATTCTGCGCATGCTGGCCGAGCGCGGCTGCCGCATCACGGTGGTGCCGGCCAAGACCAGTGCTGCCGAAGTGCTGGCAATGAAACCGGACGGCGTGTTTCTGTCCAACGGCCCCGGCGATCCGGAGCCCTGCGATTACGCGATTGCGGCGACGCAAAAATTCCTCGAAGTGGGCGTGCCGCTATTTGGCATTTGCTTGGGGCACCAGATTCTTGGCCTGGCTTCCGGTGCGAAGACCGTAAAGATGAAATTTGGCCACCGCGGCGCCAACCATCCGGTGCAGGATACACAGACCAAACGCGTGATGATCACCAGCCAGAACCATGGCTTTGCGGTGGATACGGCGACGCTGCCGAAGAATGCGCGCGTCACCCACATCTCGTTGTTCGACGGCACGCTGCAGGGCTTCGAATTGACCGATAAACCCGCGTTCTGTTTCCAGGGGCACCCCGAGGCGAGTCCCGGTCCGCATGACGTGGATACACTGTTTGATCGCTTTGTTGCGATGATGGGCAAGTAAATGGCAAAGCGTACTGACATAAAAAGCATTCTGATCATCGGCGCCGGCCCCATCGTGATCGGGCAGGCGTGCGAATTCGACTATTCCGGCGCGCAGGCCTGCAAGGCGCTGAAGGAAGAGGGTTACCGGGTCATCCTGGTGAACTCGAATCCGGCCACCATCATGACCGATCCGAACATGGCGGATGCGACCTACATCGAGCCGATCACCTGGCAGATGGTGGAGAAGATCATCGCCAAGGAAAAGCCGGATGCAATTTTGCCGACCATGGGCGGTCAAACCGCGCTGAACTGCGCGCTCGACCTTGCAAAGCACGGCGTGCTGGAAAAATACAAGGTCGAGATGATCGGCGCTTCGCGCGATGCCATCGACATGGCGGAAGACCGCGAAAAATTCAAGCAGGCGATGACTCGCATCGGTCTGGCTTCGGCCCGCTCCAACATCGCGCACAGCATGGAAGAGGCCTTGCAGGTGCAACAGGCACTGGGCTTCCCCACCATCATCCGCCCGTCCTTCACCATGGGCGGCAGCGGCGGCGGCATTGCCTACAATCGCGAGGAGTTCGTGGAGATCTGCGAACGCGGCCTGGAAGCTTCGCCCACGCGCGAGCTGCTGATCGAGGAATCGCTGCTCGGCTGGAAAGAATACGAGATGGAAGTCGTGCGCGACCGCAACGACAACTGCATCATCATCTGTTCGATCGAGAATCTGGACCCGATGGGCGTGCATACCGGCGATTCCATCACCGTCGCTCCGGCGCAGACGCTGACCGACAAGGAATACCAGATCATGCGCGACGCCTCGCTGGCGGTGCTGCGCGAGATCGGCGTGGAGACTGGCGGCTCTAACGTGCAGTTCTCCATCAACCCGAAAGACGGGCGCATGGTGGTGATCGAGATGAACCCGCGCGTGTCGCGTTCGTCGGCGCTGGCCTCCAAGGCGACCGGTTTCCCGATCGCCAAGGTCGCCGCCAAGCTGGCCGTCGGCTACACGCTGGACGAGCTGAAGAACGACATCACCGGCGGCGCGACCCCGGCATCGTTCGAACCGACCATCGATTACGTGGTGACCAAGATACCACGTTTCGCCTTCGAGAAATTCCCGCAGGCCAACGACCGCCTGACCACCCAGATGAAATCGGTAGGCGAGGTGATGGCCATCGGCCGCACTTTCCAGGAATCGTTCCAGAAGGCCCTGCGCGGCCTTGAGGTCGGGGTGAACGGACTCGACGCCAAATTCAGCGATCGCGAAAGCATCGTGTCCGAACTCGGCAACCCCGGTCCGGATCGCATCTGGGCGGTGAGCGATGCGTTCCGCCTCGGCATGAGCGTGGAAGAAGTTTTCGGCGTCAGCAAGATCGATCCGTGGTTCCTGGTCCAGATCGCCGACTTGATCCGTCAGGAGCAGGCGCTGGCAGGCCACACCCTGGAAAGCCTGAGTGCGAACGATCTGCGCGCATTGAAGCGCAGCGGTTTTGCGGATGCGCGTCTTGCGGCCTTGCTGGGTATCGATGACGCATCGGTGCGTGCTTATCGCCACGCGCTGGGGGTGCGTCCTGTGTTCAAGCGCGTGGATACCTGCGCTGCCGAGTTCGCCACCAACACCGCCTACATGTATTCGACCTACGAGGAAGAATGCGAATCGCTGCCGACCGGCAACAAGAAGATCATGGTGCTGGGCGGTGGTCCCAACCGCATCGGACAGGGTATCGAGTTTGACTATTGCTGCGTGCATGCCGCGCTGGCCATGCGCGAGGACGGTTACGAGACCATCATGGTCAACTGCAATCCGGAAACCGTCTCGACCGACTACGATACGTCGGATCGTTTGTATTTCGAGCCTCTGACGCTGGAAGATGTGCTGGAAGTGGTGGCGGTGGAGAAGCCCATCGGCGTGATCGTGCAATACGGCGGCCAGACTCCGCTCAAGCTGGCACGTGGCCTGGAAAAGAACGGCGTGTCCATCATTGGCACCACCCCGGACATGATCGATATGGCCGAGGATCGCGCCCGTTTCCAGGCCATGCTGCGCGAGCTGAACCTGAAGCAACCGCCCAACCGCACGGCGAGTAACGTGGCGGATGCGGTTGCCGGTGCCGCCGAGATCGGCTATCCGCTGGTGATGCGCCCATCCAATGTACTGGGTGGCCGCGCCATGGAAATCATCCATGCCCAGTCCGATCTCGAACGTTATATGCGCGACGCCGAGGAGATGTCCAAGACCTATCCCGAGCGTATGCCTATCCTGCTCGACCGCTTTCTCAATGACGCGATCGAGGTGGACGTGGACGCGGTATCCGACGGTGCGCAGGTCATCATTGGCGGCATCATGGAGCACATCGAGCAAGCGGGCGTGCACTCCGGCGACTCGGCCTGTTCGCTGCCGCCATACTCGCTTACAGACAGGTTGCAGGACGAGCTGCGCAGGCAGACGGTCGCGATGGCGAAGTCGCTCAACGTCGTCGGCTTGATGAATGTGCAATTCGCCATCCAGGGAGAAACCGTGTTCGTGCTGGAAGTCAACCCGCGCGCCTCGCGTACCGTGCCGTTCGTGTCCAAGGCGACCGGAGTGCCGCTCGCGAAGATTGCCGCGCGTTGCATGGCTGGTCAGTCGCTGGCGCAGCAAGGTGTGACAGGGGAAGTCATCCCTCCCTATTATTCGGTGAAGGAAGCGGTGTTCCCCTTCATCAAGTTCCCCGGTGTCGATACCATCCTCGGGCCCGAGATGAAGTCGACGGGTGAAGTGATGGGTGTGGGCGAATCCTTTGCAGAAGCTTTCGTCAAATCCCAGCTTGCCGCCAGCGTAAAACTGCCGAAGGGCGGCAAGGTATTCATCAGTGTGCGTGAAGAAGACAAGGCGGGTACAGTGGAAGTCGCGCGCACGTTGAAACAACTGGGCTTCACCATACTGGCCACGCGCGGTACCGGATCGGTCATCTCGGCTGCGGGGGTTGAAGTGACCGTGGTGAATAAGGTGGCCGAAGGGCGGCCTCACATCGTGGACATGATCAAGAACGGTGATGTCAGTCTCATCGTCAATACGGTGGACAGCAGGCCTTCCGTGATGCGCGATTCGTATTCGATCCGCCATGCCGCATTGCAGGGTCGTGTGACATACTACACAACGCTTGCCGGTGCGCGCGCGGCCTGTATCGGCATGCAGCACCTCGCCGAGTTGCAAGTCTATGACGTGCAGTCCCTGCACCGTCGCCTGGGAAAATAGAAAGAAGGGGAAAGCGGCATGAGTAAAGTTCCTTTGACGGTGAACGGCGCCGAGTTATTGCGCCAGGAGTTGCACCGGCTGAAGACGGTGGACAGGCCTTCGGTCATCAACGCCATTTCCGAGGCGCGTGCCCAGGGTGACCTGTCGGAAAATGCCGAATACGAAGCGGCCAAGGAGCGGCAGTCATTCGTCGAAGGACGCATCGTCGAGCTGGAATTCAAGCTGGGCAGTGCGCAGGTCATCGACCCGAAAACGCTTAATGCGGACGGACGCTGCGTGTTCGGTTCGACCGTGATACTGGAAGACGCCAACAACGGCGATGTCGTGACTTACCAGATCGTCGGCGATGACGAAGCCGACATCAAGAAACGCAAGATTTCCATCAGTTCGCCGATTGCGCGGGCATTGATAGGCAAGGTGGTCGGTGATATCGCGGAAGTACAGGCGCCGGGCGGCATCCGCGAATACGAAGTGGTGGAAGTCCAGTACGTGTAGCAGGCGGGTGATTCCTTCCCCGATATGGGAAAGAATCAGGTGCGGCTGCCGAGTTGTTTTTTGCTTTTGACAGTTTTGCCCTGGCGACGCTTCGGAGGCTTGGCGATCGGAACTTCCAGGGGGCGGTACACCACCAGCATCTTGCCGATATGTTGCACGGGTCCGGCCTTCAGTTGTTCGCATATCTCCTGCAACATGGCTGCGCGCGCTTCCCGGTCGTCGTTCATCACGCGGATCTTCAGCAGATCATGGCTTTTCAGGCTACGCTCGATTTCTTCCAGCACGGCAGGTGTCAGACCGGCATTACCGATGATTACGATGGGCTTGAGTGCATGGGCGCGTCCTTTGAGTTCGAGGCGCTGTGAAACGGAGAGAGATAACATGGTGGGTGGTTTTCCTGATTCAAGGCGCGGATTCTAAACGATGAAGGCTTCTAAAACCAGCAAACAATGGATGCGAGAGCATGTCAACGATCCCTATGTGCAGCGGGCACAGAAGGATGGCTACCGCTCCCGTGCCGCGTACAAACTGCTGGAAATCGACGAACGCGACCACCTCATCAAGCCCGGCATGGTGGTCGTGGATCTGGGGGCGACGCCGGGCGGATGGTGCCAGGTGGTCGCAGGCAAGCTCGGCCAGCAGGGGCGCATCATCGCGCTGGACTTGCTTCCCCTGCAGCCGCTACCGAGGGTGGAGTTCATTCAGGGAGACTTCCGCGAAGAAAGCGTGCTGGCTCAGCTGGAAGAAAAGCTGGAAGGGCGCCAGATCGGCCTTGTAATTTCGGACATGGCCCCCAATATCAGTGGCGTGAGCTCGGCTGATCAGGCGCGTGCCATGCATCTGGCTGAACTGGCGCTGGATTTCGCGGTCAACCATTTGGCGCCCGGAGGATCGTTTCTGGTCAAAGTGTTTCAAGGTGCCGGATTTGAGGATTATCTGAAGCTTGCGCGTAACCACTTTTTAAAAGTGGTTACGCGCAAGCCGAAAGCATCACGCGACCGCAGCAGCGAGCAGTATTTGGTGGGGCTAGGCAAGCTTGAGTAATAGCCCCGGACAGTGTCTAATGCAACTTCGTATTACCGCTCATAAGGAGCATGTGTGAACAATTTATTCAAAAGTGTCGGAATCTGGCTGGTTGTCGCATTGGTGCTGATGACCGTCTTCAATCAATTCAACGCGCGCCAGCAATCGACGGCGCAAGCTCAACTGGATTATTCGCAGTTTCTCGATGAAGTGAAATCGGGCCATATCGAGAAGGTGACTATCGAAGGTCGTACCTTGAAAGCGACTACCACCGACGGCAAGCGCATCACGACCTATGCGCCCAGCGACCTGTGGCTGGTTTCCGATCTGCTCAAGAACGGTGTGAAGATCGAAGCCAAGCCGGAAGAAGAGCAGTCCTTCCTGATGAGCATCTTTGTATCGTGGTTCCCGATGTTGTTGCTGATCGGCGTGTGGATATTCTTCATGCGTCAGATGCAGGGCGGGAAGGGAGGCGGTGCTTTTTCGTTCGGTAAGAGCAAGGCGCGCATGCTGGATGATGCCAAGGAGCGCGTGACTTTCGCCGACGTGGCCGGTTGCGATGAGGCCAAGGAGGAAGTCTCCGAACTGGTCGATTTCCTGCGCGATCCGACAAAGTTCCAGAATCTGGGTGGGCGTATTCCGCGCGGTGTGCTGATGGTGGGCAGTCCTGGTACGGGCAAGACCCTGCTGGCCAAGGCCATTGCGGGTGAAGCCAAAGTCCCGTTCTTTTCCATTTCCGGTTCCGATTTCGTCGAGATGTTCGTCGGCGTCGGCGCGGCGCGTGTGCGCGACATGTTCGAGCAGGCCAAGAAGCAGTCGCCCTGTATCGTGTTTATCGATGAAATCGATGCGGTGGGCCGCCAGCGCGGCGCGGGTCTGGGCGGAGGCAACGATGAGCGAGAGCAAACACTGAACGCGCTGCTGGTTGAGATGGACGGTTTCGAAGGCGCGTCGGGTGTGATCGTCATCGCCGCGACCAACCGTCCCGATGTGCTCGACCCCGCATTGTTGCGTCCCGGCCGTTTCGACCGCCAGGTCGTGGTGCCGCTGCCGGATATCCGCGGTCGCGAACAGATCCTCATGGTGCACATGCGCAAAGTACCCGTGGCGCCCGACGTCAAGGCAGACATCCTGGCACGCGGAACGCCCGGCATGTCCGGTGCCGATCTGGCCAACCTGGTGAACGAGTCTGCCCTGTTTGCGGCAAGGAGAGGCAAACGTTTCGTAGATATGGAAGATTTTGAAGCAGCCAAGGACAAGATCATGATGGGCGCAGAGCGCAAATCCATGATCATGCCGGAAGAGGAGCGCCGCAACACGGCGTATCACGAGTCTGGCCATGCCGTGGTGGCAAAGCTGATGCCCAAGACCGATCCGGTGCACAAGGTCACGATCATCCCGCGCGGCCGCGCGCTGGGGCTGACCATGCAATTGCCTTCTGAAGACCGCTACAGCATGGACAAGGATCGTATCCTGTCCACGATCGCGGTGCTGTTCGGCGGTCGTATCGCGGAAGAGATATTCATGCACCAGATGACCACCGGCGCCTCCAACGACTTCGAACGCGCTACCGACATGACACGCAAGATGGTCACGCAGTGGGGCATGTCCGACGCGCTGGGTCCGATGGTGTACGCCGAAAACGAAGGCGAAGTGTTCCTCGGACGTTCGGTGACTTCGCACAAGAACATCTCCGAGGCGACCATGCAGAAGGTGGACACCGAGATCCGCCGCATCATCGATCAGCAATATGCGTTGGCGCGCAGCCTGATCGAAGCGAATCGCGACAAAATCGAAGCGATGACAAAAGCATTGCTGGAGTGGGAGACTATCGACGCCGATCAGATCAACGACATCATGGCGGGCAATCCGCCGCGTCCGCCCAGGCCGAGCCAGAGCAACAAGGCGCCCGAGCCGCCGAAGGATGAAGCCCCTACGGCAACGGCGACCAACAAGCCTGCTGAAGGCGTTTAACTTACACACGGGGGCTTGGCCCCCGTTTTCATATGTTCCTCTGCGGCAAATTCAAGTTCGACCTTTCGCGCCCGCTCGTGATGGGTATCGTCAACGTTACGCCGGATTCGTTCTCTGATGGCGGGTGTCACATATCCACCTGGGACGCGATTGCCCATGCTGTGAAGCTGATCGAAGACGGCGCGGATATTCTGGATATCGGTGGAGAGTCAACCCGGCCAGGTGCTGCGACCGTGAGCGAACAGGAGGAACTGGATCGAGTACTGTACGTGATTGAAGGCTTGCGCGGCATTTCGGTTCCAATCTCCATCGACACTTACAAACCCGGAGTGATGCGTACCGCCCTGGCGGCAGGTGCGAGCATGGTCAACGACATCAACGCACTGCAAGCGGAGGGGGCGCTCGCAGTGGTCGCCGGAAGCGATGCGGCAGTGTGTCTGATGCACAAACAAGGCAAGCCGCAGACCATGCAGCAACGGCCGGAGTATCTGAACGTCACCGACGAGGTGGAAAATTTCCTTCGTGAACGTATGGTTGCGGCAGAGATTGCCGGAATCGCACGTGAGCGTATCGTGATCGACCCGGGCTTTGGGTTTGGCAAGACGCTGGGGCATAATCTCGACCTGTTGCGCGGCCTGGAAGCATTCCTCACTTTGGGGGCGCCGGTTCTGGCTGGTCTGTCGCGCAAATCCATGCTGGGCGCGATCACCGGGCGTGAAGTGGGCGACCGGATGGCCGCGAGCGTGGCGGCGGCGTTGTTGGCAGTGCAGCGCGGCGCATCCATCGTGCGCGTGCACGATGTGCGCGAGACGACCGATGCCCTGAAGATCTGGAATGCGTTAAACGAGGAATGAGATGAGCAGAAAATATTTTGGTACCGACGGCGTGCGCGGGCGCGTGGGGGAGCATCCCATCACACCGCAATTCGTGATGCTGCTGGGCTATGCTGCAGGCAAGGTGCTGGCAAAAACAGAGCATGCGCAGAGCGAGCGTCCGGGAGTGTTGATAGGCAAGGACACGCGCATCTCCGGCTACATGCTGGAGTCGGCACTGGAAGCGGGACTCATTGCAGCCGGCATCGATGTCTATCTTGCCGGGCCGATACCGACTCCCGCAGTGGCTTACCTGACGCGGGCGCTGCGCTTGCAAGCAGGCGTCGTCATCTCGGCATCGCACAATCCGTTCGATGACAACGGAATCAAGTTCTTCTCGGGCAGCGGCATGAAATTGCCGGACGAGGTCGAGCAGGCCATCGAGGCCGAACTGGATAACCCGATGCAGACCAATCCCTCCGTCAGTCTGGGCAAGGCCAAGCGCATCGACGATGCGGTCGGTCGCTATATCGAATTCTGCAAGAGTACGTTCCCGGCCGACATGAATTTGCGCGGGCTCAAGATCGTGGTTGATAGCGCGCACGGCGCGACTTATCACATTGCGCGCCATGTCTTCCATGAGCTCGGTGCAGATGTCATTGCCATCGGCGCGGAGCCGAATGGCAAGAACATCAATGACGGCTACGGAGCGACATCGCCCAAGAGCCTGCAGCAAGCGGTGAAAGAACAGCACGCAGATATTGGCCTCGCGCTCGACGGTGATGGCGACCGTCTTATCATGGTCGATGCTGAAGGAAAACTTTACGACGGCGACCAGCTGCTCTATATCATCGCCAGGCATCGCCAGGCGTTGGGCACGCTGCATGGCGGCGTCGTGGGCACGCTGATGACCAACCTTGCCTTCGAACACGCCATGCAGAAGCTGGGCATTCCGTTTGCGCGCGCCAAAGTGGGCGACCGTTACGTGATGGAATTCTTGCTGGAAAAGAAATGGCAGCTTGGCGGCGAGAATTCCGGCCACATCATTTGCCTGGACAAGCACAGCACCGGCGACGGTATCGTCTCCGCGCTGCAGGTGCTGTGCGCCCTGCGCATGAAACAGCAGACGCTGGCGCAAGCGGCGGGCGACCTGCACATGTACCCGCAGATACTCATCAACATCAAGGTCACAGGCAAGGCGGCTGAGTTATTGGAGCGTCAGGCAGTCAAGTCCGAGGTGGCCAAGGCCGAGCGGGATTTGAACGGCAAAGGCAGGGTGCTATTACGCCCGTCGGGGACGGAGCCATTGCTAAGGGTGATGGTGGAGGGAGAGGATGGGGTACAGGTCAAGATGTGGGCGGAGAGGATTGCGGGGGTGGTGAGGGAAGTGGCGGGGTAACAATCGGGGAGTGTCCGACGATGTTGGCTTTGAAGTGAGGGAAAATCCATTCATGGTTCGACAGCACCCGCAAAGGTAAGGGTACGCCGGTGGATCACCGCCGCTAAGCGGCAACCTTCCGGCGGCTCGGCACGAACAGATTAAAGCAGAGAAAGGTTAGCCGAAACGACCCGTAATATAGTCTTCCGTCTCTTTCCTCTTCGGATTGGTAAACACCGTACTGGTATCCCCAAACTCAATCAGATCCCCCAGATACATATAAGCCGTGAAGTCGGAAACCCGCGCAGCCTGTTGCATGTTGTGGGTCACGATGACGATGGTGAAATCCTTCTTCAGTTCATCGATCAACTTCTCTATATGCGCGGTAGAGATCGGGTCGAGTGCCGATGTGGGCTCGTCCAGCAGCAACACTTGCGGTTTGACCGCGATCGCGCGGGCGATACACAGGCGCTGTTGCTGGCCGCCGGAGAGGCCGGTGCCGCTCTGGTTCAGCTTGTCTTTGACTTCATTCCACAGCGCGGCTTTCTTCAATGCCCATTCCACGCGGTCATCCATTTCGTGGCTGCTGAGTTTTTCATACAGCTTCACGCCAAACGTGATGTTGTCGTAGATGGACATCGGGAACGGGGTGGGTTTCTGGAACACCATGCCGATCTTGGCGCGCAGGGTGTTGAGGTCCTGCTTTTTGTCCAGCAGGTTCTCTCCGTCCAGCAGTATTTCTCCCGTGGCGCGCTGCTTGGGATATAGCTCATACATGCGGTTGAAGGTGCGCAGCAGGGTGGATTTGCCGCAGCCGGAGGGGCCGATGAAGGCGGTGACCATCTTTTCCGGGATGACCAGATTGATGTCCTTCAGCGCGCGATCCGCCCCGTAGTAAAAGTTCAGGTCGCGCACGATCACTTTGGGCGCGGAGATGATTTGCTCGGCTGTCATTTCTTCGATCCTCATTGGGTGTTCGCTTTCTGGCGGAACAGCACCCTTGCCAGTATGTTCAAGGTGAGTACGCTCAGGGTGATGATCAAGGCACCCGCCCAGGCGAGATTTTGCCAATCCTCGTATGGACTCATCGCGAATTGGAAGATGACCACCGGCAGGTTGGATAAGGGCTTGTTCATGTCGCTTGACCAGAACTGGTTGTTGAGCGCGGTGAACAACAACGGTGCCGTTTCGCCGCTGATGCGCGCGACGGCCAACAGTATACCGGTCAATATCCCGGCGCGAGCGGCGCGCAGGGTGACGAAACTGATCACTTTCCATTGTGGCGCGCCCAGTGCCGCCGCCGCTTCGCGGAGGCTGTTGGGTACGAGGCGCAGCATGTTCTCGGTGGTGCGGAGGACGACCGGAATAACCAGGATGGCGAGGGCAAAGGACCCGCCCCAGCCGGCAAAGTGCCCGACTTTGGCGACATAGACCGCATATACAAAAATACCGATGACAATGGAGGGGGCGGACAGCAGGATGTCATTGATGAAACGGGTGAGCGGAGCGAGCCATCCACGCTGGCCGAATTCGGCAAGGTAGGTGCCGGCAAGAATGCCTATCGGGGTGCCGATGAGGACTCCGATGGCGACCATCATCAAGCTGCCGACGATGGCGTTTATCAGTCCGCCATTACTGCCCGGTGGCGGCGTGCTCTGAGTGAATACATGCAGGCTGAGGCCGGGCAAGCCATTGTCCAGCAGGGTCCACAATATCCAGCCCAACCAGAATAGCCCGAACAACATGGTGAACACCGAGACGCTCAGGCTGACCATGTTGACGAGGCGGCGACGGGTGTATAGGTACGACATGGTCAGGCCCCATGCCCTTCACGTTGCGCCATTTTGAGCAGCAGGAGGCGGGCGAGCGAAAGGACAACAAATGTGATGAAGAACAGGATTAGCCCGAGCTCGATGAGGGACGAGGTATATAACGTTCCCACGGCTTCGTTGAATTCGTTGGCCAAGGCCGATGCGATGCTGTTGCCTGGCATGAACAAGGATTTGTTCAGCTGGTTGGCGTTGCCAATGACGAAAGTGACGGCCATCGTTTCGCCCAGCGCGCGCCCGAGGCCAAGCATGATGCCGCCAACCACGCCTATTCTGGTATAAGGCAGCACCACATTCCACATCACTTCCCAGGTCGTTGAGCCCAAGCCATAAGCGGATTCCTTGAGCATGGCGGGTACGACATCGAACACGTCGCGCATTACCGAAGCGATGAAGGGAATGACCATGATCGCCAGGATGATGCCGGCAGTGAGCATGCCGATGCCCATGGGCGGCCCGGAGAAAAAGGGTCCGATGAGCGGCATTTTCCCTATATGGTTGTTGATCCACGGTTCGACGTAGTCACCGAATAGCGGGGCAAAAACGAACAGTCCCCACATGCCATAGATGATGCTGGGGATACCCGCCAGCAACTCAACGGCGATTCCCAGCGGGCGGCGCAGCCAGTTCGGGGAGAGTTCAGTCAAAAAAATTGCAATACCAAAGCTGACAGGGATCGCGATCAAAAGCGCGATGCCCGAAGTAACCAGAGTGCCGACGATGGGAACCAGGGCGCCATATTCGTCCTTGACCGGGTCCCACACGGAACTGGTTAGAAATCCAAAGCCAAAGGCGTGAATGGCTGGCATGCTGCCCACGACCAGCGACGCGATGATCGCTGCGAGCAAGGCCAATACCGCGAATGCTGCAAGACGTGTCAGATTGCGGAACAACATGTCCTGCACGACTTGTCGTTTAAGGCGCGCTTCTTGTAGGAACGTCGGCATAATTCGATTTTCAGGAGTTTGAAAAATTGCGGGGGCATTTGGAGCCCCCGCAATTATAACTTAGAACGTGTTGCTTACTTCCACAGCGCTTTGCCTGAGACATCCTTGATTTGAACTTTCCATGCATCGCGGATCAGCTTCTTCAGATTGGCGGGAAGGGGTACATAGTCCAGATCCGATGCAAGCTTGTCGCCGTTGGCGAATGCCCAGTCGAAGAACTTCAGTACTTCCTTGGTGTTTTCCGCTTTTTCCGCAGTCTTGTAGACGAGGATGAAAGTGGCGCCAGTGATGGGCCAGCTGTCCTTGCCAGGTTCGTTGGTCAGGATTTCATAAAAGCCCTTGCTGGCGTCCCATTTTGCATTGGCGGCGGCGGCCTTGAAGCTGCTGTCGTCGGGTTTGACGAACTGACCATCGTGATTCTTCATTTGCGTGAAGGACATCTTGTTCTGCAAGGCGTAGGCGTATTCCACATAGCCGATGGAATTCTTGATGCGTTGTACGTAAGATGCGACGCCTTCGTTACCCTTGCCGCCAGTTCCAACAGGCCATGCAACGGCTTTATCGGCACCTATGCTTTTCTTCCAGTCCGCACTGACTTGCGACAGATATGTAGTGAAGATGAAGGTGGTGCCGGAGCCGTCGGCACGGTGTACCACGGTGATATCCTCGTTAGGCAAGGCAACGCCCGCGTTGTCTGCTGCAATGCGAGGATCGCTCCATTTTGTGATTTTTCCCTGGAAAATGTCGGCCAATACCTTGCCGTCCAGCTTCAGCTTGCCTGCATCGATACCATTGATGTTGACAACTGGCACCACGCCACCCATCACGGCGGGGAACTGGGTCAGGCCGGAGGCAGCCAATTCAGTTTCGTTCAGCGGCGCATCGGTTGCACCGAAGTCCACAGTTTTGGCCTGGATCTGTTTGATTCCGCCACCAGAACCGATAGACTGGTAATTCATGCCCACATCGGTTTGGGCCTTGTAGGCTTCAGCCCACTTGGCATAGATCGGGTAGGGGAATGTGGCGCCCGCACCCGTAATGTCGCTGGCAAATGCTGCGCCAGCTGACAGCAGTGCAGCAGACAGGCCGATGCTGCTTAGAAGACGATTCAGTTTGGTCATTTCAGTTTTTCTCCCAATATTAAGGATTGTTCGTTTGCTTGCCGTTTGTAGCGAGATGCATCTTAGTGCGAGTTTGTTACACAATTATTACACAATGTAACAATTGGCGAAGAGGCGATGCTGGTGGAGGATATGCCGGTTCCGGAGCTTGGCACGCGCCCGGATTGACCATTTTTGTTTTCGTCGGTACTATCGCCGCCTTCGGTCAAAGGCGGAAATTGATCCAGATGCGTCGTAAACTGGTTGTCGGAAATTGGAAAATGCATGGATCTCTGGCTCAGAACGAGTCGTTGCTAGCCGCTATAAAGAGCGGTGCTGTGCAATTGTCACGTGTGGATATCGCAGTCTGCGCCCCTTTCCCCTACCTGGCGCAACTTAAGCAGGAACTGGCAGCTTCGACGGTAAAATGGGGTGCGCAAGACGTACACCAGCTCGAAAAAGGCGCATTCACCGGCGAAGTGTCCGCTGCCATGCTGGCGGAATTCGGATGTACTTATGTCATAGTCGGACACTCAGAGCGACGCAACATTTACGGCGAAACTAGCCGACTGGTTGCAGAGAAGTTCACGGCAGCACAAAGCGCAGGCCTGATCCCTATACTTTGTGTTGGCGAGACACTGGAGCAGCGCGAGGGTGGCGAGACTGAGTCGGTTGTCGCTGAACAGTTGGATGCGGTAATTGCGCTGGCTGGCGTGCATGCTTTGGGTAAAGCAGTTGTGGCATACGAGCCCGTGTGGGCGATCGGCACCGGCAAGACGGCATCGCAGGAACAGGCGCAGGCAGTGCATGCCTTCATTCGTCAGCGTGTGGCCGGACATGATGCCCAAGTCGCGGAAGGATTGGTTATACTGTACGGCGGTAGCGTAAAGGCGGCAAATGCCCCGGCGTTATTTGCCATGAAGGATATCGATGGCGGATTGATCGGCGGGGCGGCCCTGATTGCAGAAGAGTTTTTGGGGATCTGTCGCGCGGGTTAGTGGTTAAATGATTGATTTGTTTCGGAGTTGTTTGTGGAAAATCTAGTTTGGGTAGTGCATGTGATAACCGCGGTAGTGTTGATCGGTTTGGTATTGATCCAGCACGGCAAGGGGGCGGATATGGGGGCGGCTTTCGGCTCCGGTTCCGCAGGGAGCTTGTTCGGGTCCAGTGGTTCAGCTAATTTTCTGAGTCGTAGCACGGCGATCGCGGCGACGATATTCTTCATCACAAGTCTTTCGTTGACTTATATATATTCGCGTCCTTCCAAAGAGCAGAGCG
Organism: Sideroxydans sp.; assembly: GCA_027310665.1. Classification (GTDB taxonomy): domain Bacteria; phylum Pseudomonadota; class Gammaproteobacteria; order Burkholderiales; family Gallionellaceae; genus Sideroxyarcus. The sequence goes on from DAIDAJ010000093.1 coordinate 15,326, forward strand.
TGCTGGATAAAGTAGACGTGCAAAAACTCCAGCAGCAGGCCGTGCCCGCGCCGGCTGATGCAGGCGATTCGAAATCGCAACAAATACCAAAATAATCAAAATAATAAGAAATATGCGGAGTTGGCGGAATTGGTAGACGCGCAGCCTTGAGGTGGCTGTGTCCGAAAGGACGTGAGGGTTCGAGTCCCTTGCCCCGCACCAAAACGAAGTACCGAGGCCGAGTAGCCGAAGGTAAATAAGAAAAGACTAGAATAGCATTCTGTATCTGCGCTGCATCAGGAGCCAACTGAGGAGGGGACTCAAGGTATGTTGGAAAATTATTTTCCGGTTCTGCTGTTCATTATCATTGCGCTTTTGATAGGCGTATTGCCTTTGGCGTTGGGTGGGCTGATCGGGCCTAACCGTCCTGACGACAAAAAAAACTCTCCCTACGAATGCGGTTTCGAAGCATTCGAAGATGCGCGCATGAAGTTCGACGTGCGTTTTTATCTCGTAGCTATCCTCTTCATCCTGTTCGATCTTGAAATCGCCTTTCTTTTTCCATGGGCCATCGTGCTCAAGGAGATCGGAACTTTCGGTTTTGTTTCCATGATGGTCTTTTTGGCCATCCTCGTGGTTGGCTTTATCTATGAATGGATGAAAGGAGCCTTGGAATGGGAATAGAAGGCGTTCTGAATAAAGGGTTCATCACAACCAATGCCGATGCGGTGATCAACTATGTGCGTACAGGTTCGCTGTGGCCGATGACTTTTGGTCTGGCCTGCTGCGCGGTGGAGATGATGCATGCCGTTGCGCCCCGTTACGACTTATCCCGTTTTGGAGCCGAGGTTTTTCGCCCAAGTCCAAGGCAGTCGGACTTGATGATCGTGGCGGGAACGTTGTGCAACAAGATGGCGCCGGCCTTGCGTAAAGTCTATGACCAAATGGCCGAACCTCGTTATGTGATATCGATGGGCTCCTGTGCCAACGGTGGCGGTTATTACCATTATTCCTATTCTGTGGTGCGCGGATGCGACCGCATCGTTCCGGTAGACATCTACGTTCCGGGTTGTCCGCCGACTGCCGAGGCGCTGATCTACGGCATCATCCAGCTGCAGAACAAAATCAAACGCACCAACACCATTGCGCGATAGGATGATATGGCTACCGACCTGAACATACTCTCCGCAAATCTGAACGAGGCTTTCTCTGGCAAAGTTGTCAGTCTGGTTGAACACTTGGGCGAACTTACCCTGGTGGTTAACGCCGCCGATATGCTCGGTGTTTTTACCCGCCTGCGTGACGATGCCGATCTGCGTTTCGAAGCACTGGTCGATGTATGCGGCATCGACTATTCAACCTACGGCAGCGAGCTGTGCGAGGATGGCAAGTATCTGCCCGATGTGCCGCATGTCGGTGCCAGATTTGCTGCCGTCTATCATCTGCTGTCAGTCACTCACAACATCCGTCTGCGCGTCCGTGTATTCGCGGACGATGACGCGATGCCGGTTTTGAATTCAGTCACCGGAATATGGCCGTCCGCCAACTGGTATGAGCGCGAGGCGTTCGATCTGTTCGGCATCATCTTCGTCGGTCATCCCGACCTGCGCCGCATCCTCACTGATTACGGGTTTGTCGGCAACCCGTTCCGCAAGGACTTCCCGTTATCCGGCACCGTTGAGATGCGCTATGACGCCGCGCAGCAGCGTGTGGTTTATGAGCCTGTGACAGTGGAGCCGCGCGAAATCACGCCGCGCACGATGCGCGAAGAGAATTACGGTCGTTCCTAACCGAACCAAGAAGGCAACGTTATGGCTGAGATAAAAAACTACACCATGAACTTCGGTCCGCAGCATCCTGCGGCGCACGGCGTATTGCGTCTGGTGCTGGAGCTTGATGGCGAAGTGATAGAACGTGCCGACCCGCACATCGGCCTGTTGCACCGCGCGACCGAGAAACTGGCTGAGCACAAGACTTTTCTGCAGTCTGTTCCATACATGGATCGATTGGACTACGTGTCCATGATGCTCAACGAGCATGCGTATGTGATGGCGATCGAGAAACTGGCGGGCATCGAGGTGCCGGTTCGGGCGCAGTACATACGCGTCATGTTCGATGAGATCACGCGTATCCTGAACCATCTGTTGTGGCTTGGTGCTTCCGCGCTCGACTGTGGCGCAATGTCCCCAATGTTCTACACCTTCCGCGAGCGCGAAGATTTGATGGATGCCTACGAAGCGGTTTCCGGCGCGCGTTTACATGCTTCTTACTACCGTCCTGGCGGTGTATATCGCGATCTGCCGGATACCATGCCGCAATATCAAGCGAGCAAGATCCACAACGCTGCGGCGGTGAAGAAGATGAACGAGAGCCGCCTGGGTTCTTTGCTTGATTTCATGGAAGACTTCACCAGCCGTTTTCCGGGCCTTATTGACGAATACGAGACGCTGCTGACCGACAATCGCATCTGGAAGCAGCGCACGGTCGGAATCGGCGTGATTTCGCCCGAACGCGCCTTGGCGCTGGGCTTCACCGGGCCTATGTTGCGCGGTTCGGGTGTGGTATGGGATCTGCGAAAGAAACAGCCGTATGAAGTCTACGACCGCATCGACTTCGACATTCCGGTCGGCGTCGAGGGCGATTGCTACGACCGTTATCTGGTGCGCGTGGAAGAGATGAGGCAAAGCAACCGCATTATCAGGCAATGTGTCGATTGGCTGCGCAAGAATCCGGGGCTGGTGATGACGGATGATCTCAAGTTCGCGCCGCCTAAACGCGAATCCATGAAACAGAACATGGAAGAACTGATCCATCATTTCAAGCTATTCAGCGAAGGTTTTCATGTGCCTGCGGGCGAAGTGTATGCCGCCGTCGAACATTCCAAAGGCGAGTTCGGCATCTATATGGTGTCGGATGGTGCGAACAAACCTTATCGCATGAAGATACGCTCAGCCGGGTTCCCTCATCTGTCCGGTTTGGACGAGATGGTGCGCGGGCACATGATCGCCGATGTGGTGGCCATCATCGGTACGCAGGACATCGTTTTCGGGGAGATAGACCGCTGATGTTATCCCAACAGATCACCACGCTCATCGACAAAGAGCTGAAGAAATACCCTGCCGATCAGCGCCAGTCAGCGGTGATGGCTGCGTTGCGTTTCGTGCAGGATGAAAAAGGCTGGATCGCTCCCGAAGACATGGCAGACATCGCCGCTTATCTGGGCATGCCGCAGATGGCGGTGTACGAAGTGGCGACTTTCTATCACATGTACCAACTCAAGCCGATGGGCAAGTACACTCTGACGGTGTGTACCAACCTGTCGTGTCAATTGTGCGGTTCGGACGATACGCTGGCGCACTTGAACAAGCGGCTCGGCATCGGTCCCGGCGAAGTCACTGCGGACGGAAAGTTCGGCCTGCGCGAAGGCGAATGCATGGGGGCGTGCGTGGATGCGCCGATGTTCACCATCAACAACAAGAGACTGTGCGGCCGTTTGACCGCCGAAAAAATCGACCAGATTCTGGCAGAACTGGACAAGCAATGACTGCTCCCATCATCCTTACGACGATGCATTTCGACCAGCCGTGGACGCTGGAAAACTATCTCAAGGTCGGCGGCTACCAGGCACTGCGCAAGATATTGACCGAGAAAATATCTCCCGAAACGATCATTGCCGAAGTGAAGAATTCCGGCCTGCGTGGCCGAGGCGGCGCGGGCTTTCCCACTGGATTGAAGTGGAGCTTCATGCCGCGCAACTACGAGGGCGAAAAATATCTCGTGTGCAATTCGGACGAAGGCGAGCCGGGCACCTGCAAAGACCGCGACATCCTGCGTTACAACCCGCATCAGCTGATCGAAGGCATGGCCATCGCCGCCTACACCATGGGCGTGAAGACTGGTTACAACTATGTGCACGGCGAGATATTCGAAGCGTACGAGCGGATGGAAGCGGCCTGCGAAGAGGCGCGTAAGGCAGGTTATCTGGGCAGGAACATCCTGGGTTTCGATTTCGAGTTCGATCTGCACAACCATATGGGTTATGGCGCCTACGTCTGCGGCGAAGAGACGGCATTGCTCGAATCTCTTGAGGGAAAAAAAGGCCAGCCGCGTTTCAAGCCGCCGTTCCCTGCCAGTTTTGGTCTGTATGGCAAACCAACCACTATCAACAACACTGAGACATTCGCGAGCATTCCCTACATCATTCGCGAAGGCGGACAGAATTTTGCCAGCTTGGGTGTGACCAACAGCGGTGGCGTCAAATTGTTCTCCGTGTCGGGCCATGTGAACAAGCCGGGTAACTTCGAAGTGCCGCTGGGCACACCGTTCAGGACCCTGCTGGAAATGGCCGGCGGTGTGCGTAACGGCCATAAGCTGAAGGCGGTGATCCCCGGGGGCTCATCCATGCCCGTACTGCCGGCCGAAATCATGATGGGTCTCAACATGGATTTTGATTCGGTGCAAAAGGCGGGTTCCTATCTGGGCACTGGCGCCATCATCGTGATGGACGAAACGACCTGCATGGTGAAGGCGCTGGAACGCCTGTCCTATTTCTATTACGAAGAATCCTGCGGTCAATGCACACCTTGCCGCGAGGGCACGGGCTGGCTGTATCGCATCATCCATCGTATCGAGCACGGCGAAGGCAAGCCGGAAGATCTGGATCTGCTGCTCGATCTGTGCGGCAACATCGCGGGGCGCACGATCTGCGCTTTGGGCGATGCGGCTGCGTGGCCGGTGCAGGGTTTCCTCAAACATTACCGTGCAGAGTTCGAGTACCACATCGAACACAAACGCTGCTTGGTGTAAGGCTGACGGACAGGTGAGCAATGATCAATATTGAAATTGACGGCAAGCAGATACAAACTGAAAACGGTTCGACCGTGATCGAGGCCGCGCATTCGGCCGGTATCACCATTCCGCATTTCTGCTACCACAAGAAACTTTCCATTGCTGCCAATTGCCGCATGTGCCTGGTGCAAGTTGAGAAGGCGCCGAAGCCTCTGCCAGCCTGCGCTACGCCGGTAGCCGAGGGCATGAAGGTGTACACCCATTCGGAGCAGGCAGTGAAGGCGCAAAAAGGCGTGATGGAATTCCTGCTGATAAATCATCCGCTGGATTGCCCGATCTGCGACCAGGGCGGCGAATGCACCCTGCAGGATATGTCGATCGGATACGGTGGGGGGCATTCACGCTATCACGAAGAAAAGCGCATGGTATTGAGCAAGGACATTGGCCCGCTGGTATCGGCGGAAGAAATGAGCCGCTGTATCAACTGCACTCGTTGCGTGCGCTTCGGTCAGGAGATCGGAGGTCAGATGGAGTTGGGCCAGGCGTTCCGTGGCGAGCACGCCGAGATCATGTCTTTCGTGTCTGGTGCGGTCGAATCGGAATTGTCCGGCAACATGATCGACCTGTGCCCGGTTGGCGCGCTGACCAGCAAGCCGTTCCGCTACAAGGCGCGTTCCTGGGAATTGTCGCGCCGCCGCTCGGTCAGTGCGCACGACAGTCTGGGCTCCAGCCTCGCCGTGCAGACCAAGAACAATCGCGTGTTGCGCGTGTTGCCTATCGAAAATGACGACATCAACGAGTGCTGGCTGTCCGATAAGGATCGTTTTGCCTATGAAGGGCTGAATACGGCCGATCGCCTGACCAAGCCGATGATCAAGCAGGACGGCAAATGGCTGGAAGTTGAATGGCAAGTTGCGCTGGAATACGCGGCAAACGGTCTGCGCCAGATTTCCAACGGCGCGGGTGCCGAACAGGTTGGTGCATTGGCAACAGCCAACTCCACACTGGAAGAGCTCTATCTGCTACAAAAACTTGTGCGCGGCATCGGTAGCCAGAACGTGGATTTCCGTCTGCGCCAATCCGATTTCAGCACCGACGGTAAACAGCAAGGTGCGCCTTGGCTCGGCATGTCTATCGCCGATGTCAGCCGCACCGATCGTTTTCTGATTGTCGGCAGTTTCCTGCGCAAGGATCATCCTTTGCTCGCAGCGCGCCTTAGACAAGCGGTGAAAAAGGGCGCGCAAGTCAATGTCATTCATTCCGTCGATGATGACCTGTTGATGAAGGTGGCGAACAAGGCCATCGTTGCACCGGACTCTATGGTCGAAATATTGACCCAGGTTTCGAAGGCGCTAACTGCAGAGAAGCAAGGCCAAAGCGCGAGCGGAGAAGCGGGGGCGATTGCCAAGAGCTTGGCCAGCGGCCAACGTGTGGCCGTATTCCTCGGCAACTTCGCACAACAGCATCCGCAAGCCGCGCAACTGCAGGCATTGGCGCAACAGATCGCGGCGCTGAGCAACGGCAAGTTCGGTTTCCTCGGCGAAGCAGCGAACAGCGTCGGCGGATATCTGGCACAAGCCACGCCCGGTGCCAAAGGATTGAATGCGGATTCCATGCTGGCATCGCCGCGCAAGGCTTATATGTTGCTGAACGTGGAGCCGGAACTGGATTGTGCCAATCCACAACAAGCTGTTGCGGCGGTTCGTTCCGCCGATACGGTGATCGTGCTGTCCGCCTACAAACACCAGGCAATGGACTACGCCGATGTACTGCTGCCTATTGCCCCGTTCACCGAGACCTCTGGCACTTTTGTCAGCACTGAGGGCCGTGTGCAAAGCTTCAAGGGGGCAGTCAAGCCGCTGGGCGAAGCGCGTCCGGCATGGAAGGTGTTGCGCGTGCTCGGCAATTTGCTGAAGGTGGAAGGTTTCGATCAGGACACATCGGAGGCGGTGCGCGACGAAGCATTGCATGGCGTGGATGTTGCCACCAAATTGAACAATGCCATCGGTGGGGTCGAGGTCAAAGCTGCACCGTCCGCAAACGGCCTGCAGCGCGTGAGCGATGTGCCGATCTATGCGACGGATGCAGTCGTGCGCCGTTCCGCACCCCTGCAAGCCACTGCGGATGCAGCGATGCCGCAAGCATGGCTGCATGGTGAAGAGTTGAAAAAACTCGGTGTACAAGCCGGCGCAACGGTCAAGATCAGCCAGGGGCAGGGTAGTGCAAGCCTGGTGGCTGCAGCGGACGATAAATTACCCAGGGGCGTGGTACGCGTGGCGGCAGGCCATGCAGCGACTGCCGCATTGGGGGCGATGTTTGGAACGATCACCGTGGAGCGTGCATGATGGAAGCCCAGGTCCTGCAATTCTTTCAATGGTTCTGGAACCTGTTCGGACTCTGGGATGTGCTGTGGCGATACATCGGGCCAGTGTGGCCAGTGATATGGACGGTGGTGAAGATTGTCGCCATTGTCGCGCCCGTGATGATAGGCGTGGCCTACTTCACGTTAGCCGAGCGCAAGGTGCTGGGCTTCATGCAGGTGCGGCCCGGCCCCAACCGTGTGGGCTGGTGGGGACTGCTGCAACCGATCGCCGATGGCGTCAAGTTGCTGTGCAAGGAAATCATCATTCCGACCCGCGCCAACAAATTCCTGTTCTTGCTGGCTCCGGTATTGTCGCTCTCGACTGCGCTCGCCGCATGGGCGGTCGTGCCCTTCGGCGATGACTTGACGTTGGCGAACGTGAATGCGGGATTGCTCTACCTGTTGACGATGACCTCGCTCGGCGTGTACGGCATCATCATCGCCGGCTGGTCGTCCAACTCCAAATATGCTTTCCTCGGTGCCTTGCGTTCCGCGGCACAGATCGTTTCGTATGAGCTGGCCATGGGTTTTGCATTGGTGTGCGTGTTGCTGGCGGCACAGAGCATGAATCTGGGCGATATCGTGCGCGGGCAGGGCGGCGGCTACGGTCTGTTCCACTGGTATTTCATTCCGCTGTTCCCGATGTTCGTGGTGTATTTCATTGCGGGCGTGGCCGAGACCAACCGCGCACCGTTCGACATGGCCGAAGGTGAGTCCGAGATTGTGGCCGGTTTCCACGTGGAATATTCCGGCATGGGCTTTGCGATCTTCTTCCTGGCGGAATACGCCAACATGATATTGATTGCGGCGTTGGCTACCGTGTTGTTCCTCGGCGGCTGGCTCAATCCGTTCCACAACTGGCCTGTGTTGGGCGAGTTCACCGATCATATTCCCGGCTTGTTCTGGATGATCGGCAAGATGTTCATCTTCATGTTCATGTTCCTGTGGTTCCGCGCGACTTTCCCGCGCTATCGCTACGACCAACTGATGCGCCTGGGCTGGAAAGTATTCATCCCGCTCACGTTGGTATGGGTGGTAGTGGTTGCCGCGTGGATGCAGACGCCGTATTGGTTGTGGTAAGCAAGCGAGGATAGAAAATGAAAAACCTCATTAATTTCTTCAAGAGTTTTTTGCTGCTCGAGTTCCTCAAGGGGTTCTCGGTGACCGGGCATTATTTTTTCGCGCGCCATATCACTGTGGAGTATCCGGAGGAAAAGACGCCGCAAAGCTTCCGCTTCCGTGGTTTGCATGCGCAACGCCGCTATCCCAATGGCGAGGAGCGTTGCATCGGCTGCAAACTGTGCGAAGCCGTATGCCCGGCACTTGCGATCAAGATCGAGGTGGCCGAGCGCGAAGACGGTACGCGCCGTACTACGCAATACGATATCGACCTGGTCAAATGCATCTTCTGCGGCTTTTGCGAAGAATCCTGCCCCGTGGATGCCATCGTCGAAACGCGCATTTACGAGTACCACGGCGAGAAGCGCGGCGACCTGTATTACACCAAGCCCATGCTGCTGGCGATCGGCGACAAATATGAAGAGCAGATCGCCAAGGATAGGGCTGCCGATGCCAAGTATCGGTAATCAGAGGATGCCACATGAACATTGAAACCCTGTTCTACCTGTTTGCCATCGTGACCGTTTTTGCGGCGCTACGTGTGATCACTTCGCGCAATCCGCTGCATGCAGTGTTGTTTCTGGTGCTGGCTTTTATCAGCAGCGCCGGTATCTGGATGTTGCTGGAAGCCGAATTTCTGGCGATTGCGCTGGTGCTGGTGTACGTCGGCGCGGTGATGGTGCTGTTCCTGTTCGTGGTGATGATGCTGGATATCAATATCGAGAAGCTGCGCCTGGGTTTCTGGCGCTGGTTACCGGTTGGACTCTTGCTGGCCGGCTTGATCGGGGTACAGATGGTGTGGGTGCTGGGAGCGAAAGAAACCTCCGCCGGGATGACCGCCGTCAAACATGCCTCCGATTACAGTAATACCAAGGAACTTGGGCGTCTGATCTATACCGATTATGTCTATCCCTTCGAGTTGGCAGCGGTGCTTTTGCTGATCGCGATGATCGCCGCGATCGCGCTGACATTGCGTAAACGACGCGATACCAAGAGGCAGAACATCAGCGAGCAGATCAAGGTTAGAAGACAGGATCGCGTGCGCATCGTTGCCGTACCATCGGCATACAAAGCGGGAGCGGAGCAAAATCCGGCCGTACTGCCGAATGGCCATACTGCAGATTAGAGCAAAGGGGGAATTATGTTGAATCTGGGTCTGTCGCATTATCTGGTGTCGAGCGCAGTGCTGTTCGCCATCAGCGTGGTTGGCATCTTCCTGAACCGCAAGAACCTGATCGTGTTGCTGATGGCGATCGAACTTATGTTGCTGGCGGTGAACACCAATTTCATCGCATTCTCCCATTACCTGAACGATCCGGCGGGTCAGGTGTTCGTATTCTTTATCCTCACCGTGGCGGCGGCAGAAGCGGCAATCGGTCTGGCGATCCTGGTGGTGCTGTTCCGTAACCTGCGCACTATCAATGTGGATGAACTCGGCAGCTTGAAAGGTTGATGCACATGGAAATGCAGAGTCTGTATTTGCTGGTACCGCTGGCCCCGCTGGTCGGCGCCTTGGCTGCGGGGCTGTTCGGTAACGTACTGGGGCGTGCGTGGTCGCATCGGATCACGATCGCGCTGGTGGCCGTGTCGTTCTTTGCCTCGCTGGTGATCTACCGGGATGTGATGGCCGGGCACTTGTTCAACGGCACGGTGTACAAGTGGATGTCTTCAGACATCACCAGCTTCGAAGTCGGCTTCCTGATCGACCGGCTGACCGTGATGATGATGCTGGTCGTGACTTTCGTCTCGCTCATGGTCCATATCTACACCATCGGTTATATGGAAGACGACCCTGGCTACCAGCGTTTCTTCAGCTACATCTCGTTGTTCACCTTTTCCATGCTGATGCTGGTGATGGCCAACAATTTCATGCAACTGTTCTTCGGATGGGAAGCGGTAGGCCTGGTGTCATACCTGCTGATCGGCTTTTGGTACACACGCCCCACGGCGATTTACGCCAACCTGAAGGCCTTCCTGGTCAACCGTGTGGGTGACTTCGGTTTCCTGCTCGGCATCGGTCTGGTGCTGATGGTGTTCGGTACGCTGGATTACCAGTCGGTGTTCACCAATGCCCATAACTATGTCAACGACATGGCGCCCATTCCCGGTGTTTCAGTGGGCCTGCTGACGGCGATATGCATCCTGCTGTTCATCGGCGCGATGGGCAAGAGCGCGCAGTTCCCGCTGCATGTGTGGCTGCCCGATTCGATGGAAGGCCCGACGCCGATCTCCGCCCTGATCCATGCGGCAACCATGGTGACCGCCGGTATCTTCATGGTGGCGCGCATGTCGCCGCTGTTCGAGTTGTCCGACACGGCCCTCTCTTTCGTGATGGTCATCGGTGCGATCACCGCATTGTTCATGGGCTTTCTGGGCATCATCCAGAACGATATCAAACGCGTGGTGGCGTATTCCACACTTTCGCAACTCGGTTACATGACGGTGGCGCTTGGGGCATCGGCGTATTCCGCAGCCGTGTTCCACCTGATGACGCACGCGTTCTTCAAAGCGCTGCTGTTCCTGGCCGCGGGTTCGGTGATCATCGCGATGCACCACGACCAGGACATCCGCAACATGGGCGGTCTGCGCAAATACATGCCGATCACCTGGATCACCTCGTTGATCGGCTCGCTGGCCCTGATCGGTACGCCTTTCTTTTCGGGTTTCTATTCCAAGGACAGCATCATCGAGGCGGTCGGCATGTCGCACCTGCCAGGCTCCGGCTTTGCCTATTTTGCGGTGGTGGCGGGTGTGTTCGTCACTGCCTTTTATTCCTTCCGCATGTACTTCCTCGTGTTCCACGGAGAAGAGCGTTTCGGCAAGGAACACCATGGCCATGACGAACATCATGGTCTGGCGCCGGGACAAAAGCCGCACGAGACTTCATGGGTCGTGACATTGCCGCTGATATTGCTGGCCATCCCGTCCGTATTGATCGGTTTCATCACCATCGAACCGATGTTGTTCGGCGACTATTTCCTTGATGCCATCTACATCGGCTCCAACCATCATGCGCTGGTTGAGATGCGTGAGGAGTTCCACGGTGCTTTTGCCATGGCACTGCATGCGCTGGTTTCCTTGCCGTTCTGGCTGGCGCTCGGGGGAGCGGTCAGCGCGTGGTTCCTCTACATGAAGCGCCCGGACATTCCCGAGACCATCAAGCGGAAGTTCTCCGGCATCTATTCCGTACTGGACAACAAGTACTACTTCGACCGGTTCAACGACTGGTTCTTCGCGGGCGGCGCACGCGGGGCAAGCCGGTTATTGTGGAAGTTCGGCGACGTGAAACTGATCGACGGCTTCTTTGTGAACGGCTCGGCCAGACTGGTAGGCATGTTTTCCGGTGTGCTGCGCGGTTTCCAGACCGGCTATGTCTATCACTACGCATTCTGGATGATCATCGGCGTTTCCGCACTGCTGACCGTGCGGACATGGTTCGAATAAGGCAACACTAGAGAAGAGCTGAAGGAACAAGCATGATTTTCGGATACCCATTGTTAAGCGCCGCCGTCTGGTTGCCCATCCTTTTCGGCTTGCTGGTACTGGCTACCGGCAACGACCGCAATGCAAAAATGGCACGGACTATCGCGTTGGTTGGCGCGATCCTGAGTTTCCTGGTCACGATCCCGCTGTATACCGGATTCGACCGCATGACCAGCGACATGCAGTTCGTCGAGATGAAAGACTGGATCGCGCGTTTCAACATCCACTATCACCTGGGGGTGGACGGCATCTCCGTATTGTTCGTTCTGCTTAACAGTTTTTTCACGCCGCTGGTGGTCATTGCTGGCTGGAAAGTCATCGAGAAGCGCGTGGCACAATACATGGCGGCGTTCCTGATCATGTCGGGTCTGGTCAATGGCGTATTCGTCGCGCTGGATGCGATGCTGTTCTACGTGTTCTGGGAAGCGATGCTGATCCCGATGTTCATCATCATCGGTGTGTGGGGTGGCCCAAACCGCGTGTACGCGGCGCTCAAGTTCTTCCTCTACACCTTGCTGGGTTCCTTGTTGATGCTGGTTGCCCTGCTGTACCTGTATCACCAGTCCGGCGGCAGTTTCGAGATACTGGACTTCCATCGCATGGCGATGCCGTCCCTGTCCGCGCAGATACTGGTGTTCATCGCGTTCTTCATGGCGTTCTCGGTGAAAGTGCCAATGGTGCCGGTACATACCTGGTTGCCGGATGCGCACGTTGAAGCGCCGACAGGCGGTTCCGTCGTGCTGGCGGCGATCATGCTGAAGGTCGGTGCTTACGGCTTCATTCGCTTCTCCCTGCCCATCACGCCCGATGCCAGCCACTACCTGGCGCCGGTCATGATCACGCTGTCGCTGATCGCGGTGGTATATATCGGCCTGGTTGCGCTGACCCAATCCGACATGAAGAAACTGGTCGCCTATTCTTCCATTTCCCACATGGGCTTCGTTACCCTGGGCTTCTTCATCTTCAACGCTTACGGTATGGAAGGCGCGTTGCTGCAGATGATCTCGCACGGATTCGTGGCGGGCGCGCTGTTCCTGTGCATCGGCGTGTTGTATGACCGGGTACATTCACGCCAGATCGTCGATTACGGCGGCGTGGCCAAGAAAATGCCGATATTCGCCGCATTCTTCATGCTGTTCGCCATGGCCAACAGCGGCTTGCCGGGCACTAGCGGCTTTGTGGGCGAATTCATGGTGATCATGGGGGCGGTCAAAGCCAACTTCTGGTATGCCTTCCTCGCCGCCAGCACGCTGATCTTCGGCGCGGCCTACACGTTATGGATGTACAAACGCGTGATCTTCGGCGCAATCACCAACGACCATGTCGCCCATCTGCGCGACATCGGTAACCGCGAAAAACTCGTCTTCGTCTTTCTGACAGTCGCTGTGTTGGGTATGGGGTTGTATCCCCTGCCGTTCGCCGACATCATGCATACAACGGTGAATGACCTGCTGGTGCATCTGGCCACTCCCAAAGTTCTGAATTGAGGAAAACATGAATCTTCTCTCCTCCCTGTCCCCGGCCTACGCAGAGATATTCCTGCTCGTGATGGTGTGCGCGATCCTCATCACGGATCTGTTCATCGTCAATCACACCAAGACAATCACCTACCTGTTGGTGCAGCTCAGCCTGCTGGGTTGCTCGCTGATCACCGTGTCGACGCATGAAGACGGAATCGTGCATATCTTCCACCATATGTTCGTGGACGATCTGATGTCCGACGTGCTCAAGCTGCTGACCTATCTGTCGGTGTCCATGATGCTGGTGTATTCGCGCAGCTACCTGATGGCGCGGGGACTGTTCACCGGCGAGTTCCTGGCGCTGGTGCTGTTTGCCACACTGGGCATGATGGTGATGATCTCCGCGAGCAATTTCATCTCCCTGTATCTGGGCTTGGAACTGCTTGCATTGAGCCTGTATACCCTGGTCGCCCTGCAACGCGATTCGGCGATAGCCACCGAATCCGCGATGAAATATTTCATCCTGGGCGCGATGGCCTCCGGCTTCCTGCTCTATGGCATGTCCATGCTTTATGGCGCTACCGGCTCGCTGGACGTGAACCGCATCGCCGAAGTCATCCATCAAGGCACGGCGAACAAGCCGCTGCTGGTGTTCGGCCTGGCCTTCATCGTGGCGGGGCTGGCGTTCAAGCTTGGCGCCGTCCCGTTCCATATGTGGGTGCCCGACGTGTATCAGGGCGCGCCCACCGCGATGACCATGTTCATCGGCTCCGCCCCCAAGCTGGCGGCCTTCGCCTTTGTCATGCGCCTTCTGGTGGAAGCCCTGCAGCCGCTGATGATCGACTGGTCGGGGATGTTGATGATTCTGTCCGTGCTGTCGATGGCCGTGGGCAACATCACCGCGATCGCGCAGACCAACCTCAAACGCATGTTCGCTTATTCGACCATCGCCCATATGGGCTTCCTGCTCATTGGCGTGTTGAGCGGAACGGTTGAAGGCTACGGCTCCTCCATGTTCTATGCCGTGGTCTACGTGCTGATGAGCCTGGGGGGATTCGGCATGATCATGCTGTTGTCCCGCGAAGGATTCGAAGCGGACAACCTGAACGACTTCAAGGGGCTCAATCAGCGCAGTCCGTGGCTGGCATTCATGATGCTGCTGCTGATGTTCTCCATGGCAGGTGTGCCACCGACTGTCGGATTCTATGCCAAGTTCTCCGTGCTGAACGCGGCGGTCCAGACGGGGCATCTGCCGCTGGTGGTGATGGCTGTGCTGTTCTCCCTGATCGGAGCCTTCTACTACCTGCGCATCGTCAAGCTGATGTATTTCGATGCGCCGGAGAGCCACGAAAAGCTCTACATCCAGCCGGACAGCAGCCTGCTCATTTCCATCAACGGACTGGCAGTCCTGGCGCTTGGCCTGCTGCCCAATACGCTGATGTCCGTGTGCGCCGTTTCGGTGCAACAATCGTTGCTGCACTGACTGAAGGCTGGTTTTGAACGAACACTCCCGCCAAGGCGGGAGTGTTCGTTTCAGGAGAATGAATATGGATCTGACCGAAAAACGACTCGATAGCCAAGTGATGTACGACGGCGGCTTCATCGAAGTGCTCAAGGATACTGTGTTGTTGCCCGATGGAAGCACGAGCACGCGCGAGTACATCACCCATCCCGGTGCAGTCGCGATGCTTGCCATGCTGGACAACGGCAATCTGGTGATGGAGCGGCAGTTCCGCTATCCCCTTCATCGCGAATTCATCGAGCTGCCGGCCGGCAAGATCGACGACGGCGAAGACATTCTGGTCACCGCACAGCGCGAACTGCTGGAAGAGACCGGCTACGTGGCTGGCGAATGGATACATCTCACCACAGCCTGGCCGTGCATCGGATATTCCGACGAACGTATGGAGTACTTCCTTGCGCGCGGATTGAAGCATGTGGGGAGAAAGCTGGACGATGGAGAATTCCTTGAAGTGTTCGAGCTTGCACTGGATCAAGCCATTGAGTGGATACGTCTGGGCAAGATCACAGACAGCAAGACCATCGTCGGCCTGTTCTGGCTGGAGAAAGTATTAAGTTCGGGCTGGCCTGCACCTAAATAAGGCATCATTCTGGTGCGCTAGTTATGCAAATGCACCATATTGGAGAATTGCCCGCTCTTAAATATCCGATGAAAAATAAAATTATCAGATAAATCAATGTATGTTTTATCTGGCATGGTGCTTGCATGCGTTCCGCCGGATTGCACTAATTAGGAGATGATATGGAAAACCTGAAGGTCGGAACTGATGCATTGTTCATTTTATTGGGCGCCATAATGGTGCTTGCGATGCATGCCGGGTTCGCATTTCTGGAACTCGGTACCGTACGGAAAAAAAACCAAGTCAACGCATTGGTGAAGATACTTTCCGATTTTGCCATTTCCACGCTTGCCTATTTTTTTATCGGTTACAGCATTG
Source organism: Sideroxydans sp. (assembly GCA_027310665.1). Lineage (GTDB taxonomy): Bacteria > Pseudomonadota > Gammaproteobacteria > Burkholderiales > Gallionellaceae > Sideroxyarcus. The sequence continues at coordinate 30,976 of DAIDAJ010000093.1, forward strand.
CTTACGGTGTCAATTTCTTTTCGGGTGCGGAGGAATTGGCCCAGAAGAATGGGTATGAACTGGTCAAGTTCTTCTTCCTGCTCACGTTCGCAGCGGCGATTCCCGCCATCGTTTCCGGCGGCGTGGCGGAGCGGGCACGTTTCAATCCCATGCTTGCCGCGACTTTCGTGCTGGTCGGCTTCGTCTATCCCTTCTTCGAGGGCATTGCCTGGAACCATCGTTTCGGCATTCAGGATTGGCTGAACGTACATTTCGGTGCCGAGTTTCACGACTTCGCAGGCTCGGTGGTCGTGCATGCGGTAGGCGGCTGGTTAGGCTTGGCGGCCGTTCTGATGCTCGGTTCGCGCCATGGGCGTTACAACAAGGACGGTCGCATCTCCGCTCATCCCCCTTCCAGCATTCCCTTTCTGGCGCTCGGTGCATGGGTGCTCACAGTCGGCTGGTTCGGTTTCAATGTCATGTCGGCGCAGACCATAGACAAGATCAGCGGCCTGGTCGCAGTAAATTCATTGATGGCAATGGTTGGCGGCACACTGGTCGCCTTGTGGGCTGGCAGAAACGACCCTGGCTTTGTGCATAACGGTCCGCTAGCCGGGCTCGTGGCAGTCTGTGCCGGTTCCGATTTGATGCATCCCCTTGGTGCCTTAATCACTGGCGGTGTGGCAGGCGGACTCTTCGTCTGGATGTTCACTCTCACACAGAACCGCTGGAAGATCGACGACGTACTCGGTGTCTGGCCTCTGCATGGACTGTGCGGCGCATGGGGCGGCATTGCCGCAGGAATCTTCGGCGCAAAAGCGCTGGGGGGGATTGGTGGGATAAGCATCGTGTCGCAACTTATCGGCACACTGCTGGGCATCGCCATCGCATTGATCGGCGGCTTTGCCGTCTATGGCCTGCTGAAAAACACCATTGGCATCCGCCTTAATCAGGAAGAGGAATTCAACGGTGCCGACCTGAGTATCCACAAGATCACCGCCACGCCGGAGCGGGAATCAGGTTGGTAACGTTGATGGCGAGGAATAAAGTCCGTCGGACGAGAATAAAGTCTGTCGGAATAAGCCGAGCAGTCTCAATTGGACTAATTGGATGCCCTGATTAATTGGAAATATGGAGATAAATAATGGGTAGTAACGTTGTGTTGGTATTGCTATGGGTTTGGTTAATAGGATTTCTCGGTACGCTAATTTACTTGCACAAGAAGAAATATTTCCCCAAATGATTTTGGAATAACGTCTGTCCGGGTAAGAGACGATTGCTGACATCTAAAATTCTGGATGATGAGTTTTCTCGGGGCTACAGGGGGAGACTTCGGGCTTTAAATCAATATTCATCAGTACTGAAGTTCATGGAGGCATTGCGCACATCAGTGCATCCTCCTGGAACGACTCCAGACGCATATTCTGATTCAGCCACTCTGGCGCTTGCTGCAGGCGTTTCGCTTGAGTACTTTGCCCGGAAACACAGTTTGCTCCCTTTCTATCGAACAGTTTTGCGTGAGGGTGACGCTGGTCAGCGTGACACTTACAGCGTTGAGACCATAGGCTATTTCGGGACCAGGAGCTGGCGCCAATCTATGGCGATCTTTTGCCCTGAGTGCATCAAGGAAGATGAAGCCTCTCCCCGAGGTTTCGCCTACTGGCGTCGATCTCATCAATTACCTGGAATTCCCGGGTGCGTAAAACATGGTTGCCAGCTAGCTAACAGTCCTGAAGGAACGAAGGCGTTCGACGTAATGCCTTTTCCTGAGATGGATGCGATCTTTGAATTTTCTGAACCGGAATTTGCAGAAATATCTGCAAATCCGATAGTCCAGCGCTACGCAAGCATTGCCATCGCGTTTCTGAACGCAGAAGTGAGCACGTCAGATATTCATGCACAGTTTCGTATTGCCGAACAGGCAAAGAAGCATAATTTGCGTGTTTGTATACAAGGAAAGCGGGCAACGCTGACCGACAGGCTGCTGGAACAGGTGCCAAAATATTGGCTGAGAACTCTCTATCCCGATATCGATAAGCACTCGTCAACGGAGTTTTTCTATCCCATTGATAACGTAACTGTTGGAGTGACTGCAGGCACAAGTTATGTGCTGGCACTCGCTTCGCTTTTCGATTCAACTGAGGAGGCATTGAATTACTGGCAAGGAGATATTGAGGGGCTGCCAACTGAGCGTAAAGTGCAGCGAAGTTTTGGCAAAGACTATTGGAGCAGTACCGAAATGTTTAAGTTATATGTTGAACATGGAGGGAGCTACAAAAGCATTGGACAAGCGTTAGCGATCAGTCCTTCTTATCTGCGTCACCAACTAATTGCTGCAGGTCTCCCAGGTCTTGGATTGGTGAATATGAATACGACCGCGAGGGCTGTCTTGGACTTTCAGGCCGGTATGTCTCTCGACGCAGCATGCCAATCCAATGGAGCTTCTCGGGATGAAGTGGAAAAGCTGATCCGAATTGGGATATCTAAGTTTTCGACTGCCTTAAATGAAATATCACAGTCAAATCCCCGCAAGGAAAGCACACATCAAACGAATGATGACTAGGGTAAGTCGATGCTACCTTGATATTTTTGGAACAACGATAAATCCCTCCGATCTATCTCCGTAGTTATGGCAGTTACCATCAAGCAACGATTGAGCTGTAACCGCACACAGCGCGGCATCAACAAAATCAATATTGGGAAGTATGGTCGTAGCAATCCCCATATCGCTTAATATCTTGCGCCGCACTGAGCTCTTTCTCTTTGCGGAAATAATCTTCCCGGCCAGTGCACATGCCACCGCCTGAGGGAATGTCTCGAAACACACGGGGTTCGAATCTACAGGCTGAGCATCGAACAAGTGGTAATGCGCTCTCAAAAGGCTGAACAGTTCGGCGCCGGCAAGCATCCAGCCATAGTTATCCTTTGGATGATCCTCTGCCATTTTCTGCGTTGGAGTGGCGAAACACCAGATACCCTCATGCATCAAAGCGCGTTCGGCGGGGCGCGCCCGTCCGGTCAGGCTCCATTGGCATGGTGCGTCAACACCGACGGCTACAGCACGCTTTTGCTGGCACCAGTCAACGATTGCAGATGCGGAGGGAGTGGAGAGTTTGTCTATGCAAAAATTCCCGCGCAGCGCTACCGCATGAAAACCTTTGCGCTTGCCGCCAACATCGACACCAACAACGATCTGGGCACTTTGCGACATGTGCCGCCAGCCCTATTTGCGCAAACGTGACAAGGGCACCCACTCGCCTGCGTCGTTTTGATACTTCCAAAATACCCAGCCGTTCACAGCCCTGCCTTTAATAATCATTTTCGCAGCAGCAGTGGGTGATTCATATTGTTTGGAGTTGAAGCTGATGAGTCCATCTTTGCGCAGTGTTGCGCGATATTGTTTATCTTTGTATGTCGCCCTGAGTATGTAGCGGTGCTCAACTACACCTTTCAAACCAAGTGTGCCTTTGGAAGTCGCCTTGGCTTTAATGCGTCGGGTAACCGCACTCCCGCCGAGCAGCTTGGCTCTGTTGTTGGCATCAGTTTCGCTCATGTGCTTACTGATAGCTCTGCCCAGGTTGCTGGCGCCGGGCAATTGGCCTTGAACGTGGTTTCCTTTCGGATTCACTATTCTGAGTACCAATGATTCCAGCGGTTTGATGTGATGATCTTCAGTAACCAGGTAAACACTGAAGCGATCCCAAAGCCCTGTATGTCGATCTTTGAGGTGCGTTTTCAATCTACCCTTCAGATTCATGGTCAGACCGACATAGTAAAGCTTGTCCCCGTGATATAGAGCGTACAACCCTGCCTTGCTCTTGATCATTTCATTGATGATCTGGGGATATTCCTCCAGAATCTTCCACGAAATCTTCTCGAAGAATTCGGTTACCAGGTTGTCGGCTTTCTTCTTCATCATTTCTCCCTGATGCGACTACTAAATGGCCTAACTATGTACTAGCCTGCCGGTTAAGGCTTCTTACTAAACTGAACAAATTCTTAATTAGCGGGTAAGTGGTAATTCGTGCGAAGCGTGATACTCCTTCCCGTAACTCATATTTGCTTAAATATATTTTCTTGTCCTCTTCAAGAGAAACAAAAAAATCCAAACTTGGGTAGTTTAGCGACAGCCAATTAGCTTCGGCTTCGTTCGGGATGGTGGCATTGTCAAAAAAGGTGTTTGTTGCGCTATCGAAAGAGAAGCCAAAGCGTTTAAGAATAGTCTTCAAATTGAGATCAACTTTGTAACAAACAACGCCATAAAGTGGGCTACTTTCCCCTCTCATTGCCTTGATGGTCTGTGCTTTCTCTTCGGCTTTCGCCAGGTCTCGGCCTGTGCAATTACCTTTTACTTCGATGACGCAGAGCGAATCATTTTTCTCGATGTAGCACTGGCCACCAAGTCTTCTTATGTGTGATCCAGAGCGGCAGAGAATGATGTCGAGCTGACCGGCATCAGTTTCGCCGTCTGAAACAGTGCCCTTTACAAGACAGGGTTTCGGTTCAGAGCAGGATTCCAATGTGGAAATGAGGAAGTCTTCCCGAACCTCCCCCTTCATAAGCTCGTGGCTAATAATGTCCGAAACATCATACTGAGCCATCAGCATGTTTTCGGAGTATTGATCAAATTCATCAAACCGCATCATTCCCCCATATGCGGTTGATGGTGGTTTGAATCTTTGCTTCGAAGCGTGCGATCAATTGATGGTTGGCATTAACCAAGGCTTGCTCGGCTTCGATTTCGGCGACGATGGTGCGCTGAGTTTCGAGGTCGGGGAGTGGTAATTGATAAGCCTTGAAGAATCCACTATGAAAGCTCTGAACAGTGACCCCGGGCTTGATGCCTGCCACCAGAATCTCGTTTCCCTTGGCCTTGAAAATGTAAAACAAGTAACGGATGTCAAGTTTGTCGCCTCTCGATTGAATCGCAACAATATCCTGATTAAACGCCATTGGGCGTGTTGTAAGAGCAACCGGAAACGTATGTTGCAAAATGCCTGACCTAACAACACATAGCAGAGTCCCGCTTGGCACGAGCTTGGTGGCGCTGCCGGAAAGCGCAGTTTCCGAAATATGATCTTCTGTATCCTCCAAAAAATCGACCTTCATATCTTTCGGCGATACCCAAGGGATATTACCTTTCCAGTAGCCGGGTTCTTGTTTTGATGGTGTGCCACCACTACCTGTGATTACAACTTCGCCGAGAGACACAATTGGCCAATCCGGCTGCACGTCGATGCGAGGCTGGTAGTTTTCGACGACCTGCCGCGCACCGTCTATGATCTTCTGACAGCCTTCGATCTCCGCGACAATTTCTTGCTGGATACCGATGGGAGGAAGAGGGATTTTGAGGGTGGCTATCGTACTCTTGGATATCTCTTTGAATGTTCCTCCGGTTGCCATTGACTCCATTTGCGGTACGAGTCGTTTCATCATGTGGGCAACGAATTCTGGCAATGCTCTTGTATCGTCACGAATAACGATATTTTTGAAACCTTGGTTCGTCGCCATTGGAACACGTGCGATGCCAACGCGACCAATTGTTGCACGACTCGAAACGATTACAGTGCCGGGCGGCAAAACTTTGGCTGCAGAATCTTTCAGACCTGCTTCGCTAATCGTTCGCTCGGTTCTTGAAATTTGTGTGATGTAGTTGGATTGAGGTAGATCAACGAGTGTGGCCCAATGAATTCCACCTCCCCAGTATGACTTCTCCGTAGATTTTGGCGTGCCGCCACTTTCGATTTGAAATACGGTCGTGTCACCAAGCTCGATCAATGGGTGCGTGGTATCTGTATTTTCAGTTACACGAAAACGATCCCCACTCAAATTCCATTCCCCGTTCTCTCCAATCCGTGTTTTTTCAACCAGATGTGCATTGGTGAATTGATTGGAATCAAAAGCCACAGGGCTCGCATCTTCTTGGGAATGACGGAAGGCCAAGTAAGCGGCTGCGGCGTCAGGCAGACCGCTGCCCTCCATCGCTCGACGTTGTGCGCCCAAGTTGAAGCCGTCGTTTTTCACTTTTACAAACAGCACTTCGCAGGTGCGCTTCGCTAGCCATTTGTCCAACAACAATATCGAGGTCTTCACGCCGCTGTATGGGTTGAACACGCCGGCGGGAAGCGAGATCACCGCGACTAGCGAATTCTTTACCAACATTTGGCGTAGTTGCTTGTATGCCGTCCCGCTCTGAAAAATGATGCCTTCCGGCACGATGATGGCGGCGCGGCCATTGGGCGAGAGGTGCTCGGCGATGTAATCGACAAACAGCACTTCGCTGCGCGTGGCTTGTACGCTGAAACGCTTGTGCGGCTTGATACCACCTTTCGGAGACATGAACGGTGGGTTGGCTAGAATCACATCCGCTGTCTCGTTCCATTTTTCTTCGCTGGTGAGCGTGTCGTATTCGACGACATGCGGATCGGTGAAGCCATGTAAGTAGAGGTTGACCAGCGAAAGACGCACCATGTCGGGAGAGATGTCGTAGCCGTGTACGTTGGCGGCGATGTAGGCACGTTGTTCCGGGGTGAGCTGGTCGCCCAGGTTCTTCTTGGTGTTGTGGTTGAGGATGTGCTTCCACGCCGAAATAAGGAAACCTGCGGTGCCGCAGGCGGGGTCGAGTATTCTTTCGCCTTTTTGCGGGTCAACAATTTCAACCATGAAGTCGATGATATGGCGCGGGGTGCGGAATTGTCCAGCGTCGCCCTGGCTACCGAGCACGGAGAGCAGATATTCAAACGCATCACCGAGTTTTTCCGAGTGGTCGTAGGTGAAGTAGTTGATCTCTTTCAAAAAGCTGCGCAGGGTTTCTGGATCACGGTACGGCAGGTAGGCATTTTTGAAAATATCGCGGAACAGGGTTGGGATGCCGGGATTTTCGTTCATCTTGCCGATGGCTTCGGAATACAATGCCAGCACATCAAAGCCGCCCATGTTGGGAGCCATCAGTTTTGCCCAGCCGTATTTTGCATATTCCCCGGCAAAGAAACTGCGCTTGCCACCCAGTTCTTCGGCCTCGGCATCCATGTCGTCCATGAATTTGTAAATCAGTGCGATGGTGATTTGTTCGACTTGCGATTTCGGGTCGGGTACTTTTCCGACGAGTATGTCGCGGCAGAAGTCGATATGGCGTTTTGTTTCAGAGTCGAGCATATTGGTTGTTGCTTTCCATTACATGAATTGATTTAGGGGTACGTAGTCTTTGACGTACTCGGGAATTCGGTCTCGCCATTCCTTTGGTACGGCTTTAAAGTCGGCCATACTGAAGGCTGGATTTACATTGAGTTCGGTGAGGCGTTTGTTTTCGATGATGTCGCGCAGGCGGCTATCTGTGGTGTAAGCCTTGAAGAAGTATTTGAGGGAGACGATGGCATCGGAGTGTTTACTTAATGCATCGGCAGACTGGTCGAGCAGGAATTTCTGGAATTCATCTTCGAGCAGTTCGTCTTTGTTCTTGAAGTAGGGAATGAGGCCGAAAATCTTTTCCAGTATTTCGCGCAAGGTCAGTCGGCGATCTACGCCGGCGGCACGGCGCAGCTTGTCCAGGTTGTAAAACTCGGATGGCTTGTCGAACAACTGCGTGGTGACGTATTCAATAGCCTGATCCCACTGTTCGTTGTCAACTTGCCGTTGCAACACTGGGTCGGCCTTGACAGTGTTCTCGAATCCTTCGAAGAACATGCGGTCGATTTTCATGCCTTGCGTGCCTATTGCTTGCTCGGCAAGTAGTTTCAGCGCATCGGTACCTTGGTGTTCGTATTGATCAATAGGTTCGGGTGGGGGCGGCAGCGGTGTGTCTTCCCGCTCGCTGGGACGCGGCAACTTGAGAACCTCGTCGTAGTTGAATTTTTCCTCGAAGTATTCGCAGACGGCAAAGAAGTCGAACAGTTTGTACTGCGTCTTGTCTTGCTTGCCAATCTGTTCCTTGAGCACTTTGTCATGCAACTCGGTTAGGAAGTTGTGTTTACGTGTTCCACGGCCTTTGATCTGTACAAATTCAGAAGGAATGAAAACTGGGCGCATCAACGCAAGATTGAGAATGTCCGGGCAATCGTAGCCAGTAGTCATCATGCCTACGGTAACGCAGACGCGCGCTTTACTGGTCTTGTAGCTGTCGAGAAAGTTGGTCGATCCGAGCAGGTTGTTGTTGGTGAAGTTGATGGTGAATTGCTGGGCATCAGGAATTAGCGAGGTGACTTGCACGGCAAAATCGGATTGGTATTTACCAGGATACATTGCATCCGCCAAATCGTTGAGAATTTGCACGAGCTTGGCCGCATGGTTCTGACTTACTGCAAAGACTATTGACTTGCCGAATTCGTGGCTGATCGGGTCGCGCAACCCATTCTTTAGAAAGGTTTCGCAGAAAAGTTGATTAGTGGCCGTGGAAAAGAACTTCTTTTCGAAATCCCTTTGAAAGAAAGTCTCTTCGGCTGCTTGGCCGTCTGGGCTAGATGCAGCAACCGCATAGCCTTTGTCGGATAGCAATTGTGTTGTGACATCAGTGCGTGCGTCGACCACGACCGGATTGATGAGAAATTCATCACGTACACCATCAAGCAATGAGTACCTAAAAGTAGGTTGGCCGGTTTCGCAACCGAAAGTGCGGTAGGTGTCGAGCAACAAGCGACGCTCTAGTTCGCGCGGGTCGCGGCTGGTTGGTTTGCTTGCGTCGAACTTCTTCAGGTAATCGCGCGGAGTTGCGGTGAGGCCGAGTTTGTAGCCGACGAAATACTCGAACACGGCACGGGCATTGCCACCGATGGAGCGATGGGTGTTGGTACGCGATGAATATTACCCAGAAAACATAGCCTCTGCGCGCTGAAAATTACCCAGGTGATTAACCTCCTCCATTCCGATTTTCGGAATGGAGAAACCAAGGAGATGATCACCATGAAACTACTGGGTAAAGTAA
>DAIDAJ010000112.1 GCA_027310665.1 Sideroxydans sp.
GGAATTTTTTCAGCACCTCCCAATGAACATATTTTACGAAGAAGACGGCGGTTTCAAGGTCGGCAATATCCTTACCGACAACACCACCTCCCTGCAGGTCGAGAACACCCACGGCAAGCGCAGCAAGATCAAATCGGCCAACGTCATGCTGCGTTTCGCGCAGCCCGGCCTGTCCGAGTTCATGACCCAGGCCGAACAGGTTGCCGCCGGCATCGATGTGGATTTTCTGTGGGAAGCCTCGCCACCGGACGAGTTCGATTTCGACACCCTCGCGAAGGAATACTTCGGCCATGTGCCGAATCCTGTCGAAGCCGCGGGCGCGCTGATCCGCCTGCACAGCTCACCGATGCACTTCTACAAGAAGGGAAAAGGCCGCTACAAGGCCGCACCGCCCGATGCGCTGAAGTCGGCACTCGCCAGCGTCGAGAAGAAGCGCCTGCAAGCCGAACTGCAGGCACGCTATACCGAACAGCTCGGCAACTTCCAGTTGCCTCCGGAATTCGCCGATCATCTGTCCATGGTCTTGTACAAGCCTGACCGCAACACCATCGAAGTCAAGGCACTGGAAGCCGCCTGTGCGGCCACGCACCTGTCTGCGGCGCACCTGCTGGAGCGCTGCGGCGCACTGCCTTCTACGCGCGATTATCACCTGAACAAGTTCCTGTTCGAGAACTTCCCGCGCGGCACCGGTTTCCCCGAGGTCACGGTCGAGGAGCATCCGGAGCTCCCGCTGGCCAGCGTCACCGCCTTCAGCATCGACGATGCGAGCACCACCGAGATCGACGACGCGTTCTCGGTCGAGAGGCTGCCGAACGGCAACTGGCGCATCGGCATCCACATCGCCGCGCCCGCGCTGGGCATCCCCCCGAATTCCCCCATCGACGCCATCGCCGCGCAGCGCATGTCCACCGTCTACATGCCGGGCGACAAGATCACCATGCTGCCGGAGAACGTGGTGCAGGCCTTCACGCTGTGCGCCGACAAGGTCTGCCCGGCCCTGTCCCTCTACGTCGAGGCGGATGCGGCTACGCTCGCGGTCGTGCACAGCGAGAGCCGCATCGAGCGCCTGCACATCGCCTCCAACCTGCGCCACGATACGCTGGAACCCTTGTTCAACGAAACGACGCTGGCCGCCGGAAAACTCGATTACGACCACGCGCCCGAACTGAAGCTGCTGTGGGACTTCGTGCAGAAGCTGGAAGCGGCGCGCGGCAAGTCTGCCGACAACAGCACGCAACAGATCGACTATACCTTTCATGTCGAGAACGACCGCATCACCATCGGCCATCGCCTGCGCGGCTCGCCCATCGACAAGGTCGTGTCGGAACTGATGATCCTTGCCAACAGCACTTGGGGCAAGCTGCTGGACGACCATAAGGTGGCCGGTATCTATCGCACCCAGAACAACGGCAAGGTCAAGATGAGCACCGTCGCTGCACCGCACCAGGGCTTGGGTGTGGCGCATTACGCCTGGTCGAGCTCGCCGCTGCGCCGCTATGTGGACATGGTGAACCAGCGCCAGATCATCAGCGTGCTGCGCGGGGAACCGCCGGCTTATGCGAGGAACGACACCGCGCTGTTTTCGATCCTGAGCAACTTCGATGCCGCCTACACCACCTACAACGAGTTCCAGCGCAACATGGAGCGCTACTGGTGCTTGCGCTGGTTGTTGCAGGAAACGGAAAAATTGGAAGCCCTCACCAGTGCGTGTGTTGTCGGGGCTTCAGCCCCATACAACCACGGCCTACCCCTTGCGGGTGCAACCCTCTCCCGCCCTGCGGGCGAGGGGGCAAACGAGCCGCTACGCGGACTTGTCGTTTCTGCGACCGTGCTGCGCGAGAACCTGGTCAAGTTTGCCGACATTCCGCTGGTCGGGCGCATCCCGTCACTGCCGGAGACACCTCCCAATACCAGGGTGACGCTGGAGATAGGCAAGATCGACCTGCTCGACCTGGATTTCGACGCACGATACGTGGCCAGCGTGGAAGCCGCCGCATGAAGCAGCGGCTCGCCAACGTGCTGCAACAGTCCGGGCAACGTCTGACGTTTGCCGTGCTGTTCTCGTTTTCCATGCATGCATTCTTCCTGTTCGGCATCACTTTTATCGTGCCCGACTCGAAAAACATCCCCGTCCTTAGCCAGCCTCTGGAAGTCGTGCTGGTCAACAGCAAATCGGGCCGCCGCCCGAACAACGCCAGCGCGTATGCGCAGAACAACCTTGACGGCGGCGGCAACATCGAAGACGAACGTCATGCCAGTACCCCGTTCCCCGTACTCGGCGATGCGCAACATTTCACCCCGGAACAAACTGCCCAGCGTTTGCGCCAAACGCAACAGGAAAGTCAACGCCTGCTGACGCGCGACAAGAGCGATTTCAGCGTCGCGCAGAACAAGACTCAGCAGCAGAACCAGGACAGCTCCAACGCCGAAGGCCATGACCTGGTGCAACGCTCGCTGGAGATCGCGCGCCTGGAAGCGCGGATCGACAAGAACCTGAGCATGTATGAAAAAATGCCCAAGCGGAAATTCATCGGCGCACGCACGCAGGAATATCGCTATGCCCAATACGTCGAGGACTGGCGCGCCAAAGTCGAACGCATCGGCAACCTGAACTACCCCGAGATCGCGCGCACCCAGAAGATCTATGGCAGTCTCACCCTCACCGTCTCCATCCGCTCCAACGGCAGCGTGGAAGACATCGAGATCAACCGCTCCTCAGGGCAGCGCATCCTCGACGCATCCGCGGTCCGCATCGTCAAGCTCTCCGCCCCTTTCCCCCCCTTCCCGCCGGACATCGCCAAGGACACCGACATCCTCAGCATCACCCGCCCCTGGACCTTCACCAGCAGCGACAAGTTGGAAAGCGGGGAGTAGCCCCTGGACTGCAAGCAAGACAAGCTGCATGCCGGTTGCGCAAGCTCAGCACAGAGGGGTCATACGACATCCCGGAAGGGGTACAAAAAGAATAGCCGGGACAAAGCCCGGCTATTCCTGTTCTGGAGACGACCGGATCTAGAACTTGTAGACCAGGCCCGCCGATAGCACCGTGAGTTTGGTCGTACCGGTGGTGGCGGCATTCCCTACCGTACCCAGGTCTTCGTATTGGGCACGGATTGCGATGTTGTCAGTGAAGTCATATTTTGCGCCAACACCAAAGGCAAGCCTGGTCGTCGTTTCATTCATACTGACTGACGCTCCCAAGCCGGAAGCTGACATCTTGAAATCCGTGGTTGCAACGCCCAGTTTTCCGATGATGGAAAACACATTGCCTATCGGAAAAGTTCCTGTTCCTGAAACTTGAAACCCGTTCGCCCTCCAGGTTCCAGTTGTGCCAAATCCCGTTCCGATGTTTGAACTGCCATATTCGGCATAGCTGGCTTCCGCTCCCCACATCGGAGTCAGTTGATAACCGCCTGCAACCCGGTACATGGTGGCGGTATCCTGGCATCCGGTCACGCCGGCCGGGTTATTGGCGCAAATATCGCGTCCCTTCGTTTGTCCTATATCCAATGCCGCATAAAGACTGCCTGCCATCGCAGGCGAAATCGCCGCACCGGAAACCAGTATCGCCAGCAAAAATCCGGAATTGATGTTCATTTGTTTTCTCCCAAATATCTCAATCGGTTGCGCTCATGAAAATGACACTCCGCACAATATCCGCGCAGTGAACGCCCGGCTTTTCACACGCCGGGCGTCCACCGCCATGTCTACTTCAGCACTGTCAGACCACCTGTACCGGCGGCCACATACACGCGACCGTTGTTGATGGCGGTGCCGCTTGCCCCACCGATGACCTCCTTGATGGCCAGCATCCTGGGATTCAACGGGTCGGTCCAATCGAGCTTCACCACACCCGCTTCGGCATAGGCCACGTAGAGCAGCAGCCTGGGCTGACCGATCCTCGGCTGGCCGGAAGCATCGCGGTACGCAAGCGGGAAGAACTGCGCCGTCATGTGCTGCGCACCGCCCTCCGCATCTGCATAGCCGGGCAGTAGCTGCAGTTTGAAGCGACTCACCGCGGTAGGCCGGCATTCAGCCGTGCCACCCTGCTTCGCGCTCAGCTTGGTCACGTCGGTCACGGCGGCGCAGGCATTGGCCGCCTGGCCGGCCGGCACCAGGGGCGGCACCGTCTGCGTCACGGGCTGGATCAGCGAGGCCATCGAGTAAGCCACGATGCCAAAGCTGTCGTAGCTGACGTAGGCGTAGTCCCCCACAATCTGCACGTCCACACTCTTGCCGTCGGCGGAACCAAACAGATTGTCCGCGTCGGACTTCATCGGCTCGAAGGTCTTGATCAGGGTCATGCCCGGGGTGATCCCGTTGTTGAGCAGATCGGTCATGTCCACCACCGAGATGCCGGAAGAGCCGGCGGCCACGACAGCGTACTTGCGGTTGGTCGCAGTGTCAGTCCACAGCTTGACCGCTGCAGCGCGGCCCAACGGGGCTTTCCCGGTGGTGGTGCCACCCAGATTGGCCACGATATGCGTACCCGACATGTTGGCCGGCGACGCCACGTTATACACCGTCAGACCATTGCTGCCGTCGGCGACGATGGCGTAGTTGCCGTAGAAGGCCACGCCATAGGCATGGTCCTGACCGTTGATACCGCCAAGATTACCGCCCGATTCCGTACTGTGCTCGTAAATATCCGTGGGCAACAGTTTCAGCAGCGAGGGAGCGCCGACTTTCGCCGTTCCACCGGTCACCGCTGATACATTTACCTTGCGCAGGCCCACGCTCTGGTTCAATACAAAGGCATTGGCCGGATCGCTGCCGAACGCCACCGAGAAGGCATGTGGCGCCGGATAGATGGTATTGCCCAGCGAATCGAGCGTCGGGTATTCGCTCTGCAAGGTATTGGCGACCAGGTGCACGTTGTCATTCGCGATGTTCCACACGCTCATGCCGTGCGGGCCATCCGCCAGGTACAGGAAGTTGCCCGACACAGCCAAGCCTTCGGCGTGCCCGATGGCGATCGCCTGGCCGGAGGCACCACTGGCGTCAGCGCCCACCTCGTTGGTGCTGACGAGCGTCACCGGCGCCCCGAAGCGGCTGGCGACGGCCACACCGGAGGTGGTCAGATCCTGGATGTCGACAAAGCTCACGCCGCCGGCACCCGAGGATTCCACGACATCGATCTGACCGGGACCCGCGGTATTCCTGGCCGGCATCATGAGCAACGCACCGCCGTGGCCGTTGAGCTCGCCCGTGGCCAGCATCACCGGCGCCGTGTAGTTGCCGCTGGCATCCGCAGTCAGGAACTTGGGTACCGCCTCGTCGCCCACCAGCACCGGCGTCATGTCATAGGACTTGACGAACTCGTAGTCGGGCCAGAACGTCGCCGGGTTGCTGTTGTTGTTGAAGTTGCCGCCGGCATTTTTCCAATTGGCTGCCGGATTGTCGGCGCCGCTGAGCACCACCAGACCCGCAAAGTGGTCGGTGTAATAGACCCGGTATGGACCAACGCCTGTACCGCTCTCGTCCACCACTCGTACATCGATCACGCCTGCGTCCTTGAGCATGCCCGCGCCGTGGTAGGACAGGATGCTCTTCGACGAACCCGAGCCTGAACCAGAACCAGAACCTGAACCCGAACCTGAGCCGGTCGGTTCATCCGGACCATGCGCGGGCGAGGCCGGCACATAGCCCAGATACGTCGGCGCTGCCGTCATATCCACCGCCACCAGGCCGCCCAGGGCGTAGGCGATGTAAGCCACCGTCCTTGTCGCGCCGCCCCCTATCGGGAGGTCCGCCACATCCATGGCAAGGGCGTTGTAGTAGTACTTGCCGTAGCGGTCGAACTGGGCCCACGGGTAGCTTGTCAGGGTGGTCTTGCTTCCGAGCTCGGCTGCCGCTTGCTGGTACGTAGGCATGCCGTCAGAGTCGACACCTCCGGACACCGGCGCTGCCAGCGTGCCGGGGCAACTGATCTTGAGATTGGGGTAGCCGAACCAGTCTTCCTGCGCGGCGTTGGTGCAATCAGTGTAGAGATTGTATGCGGCTGTGCGCGTCAGGGTAGCCGTGTCGTACGTACCGATGCCGAGGAAGCCCAGCGCGGCATAGAGTTTGCCGCCGTGCAACTTCAGGCTGACCGGACCACCCCACGGATTTTCCCCGGAATATTTCAACGTCCACGTCTGCGCGCCGTCGATGGTCAGTGCGCCATTGGCCGTAGCTCCCATCAGGTTCGAGAGCGTGGTTTTCTGGATGCCGAAAGCGGTGTTGGCGATGAACAACTGGTCGTCGGTGGTGTCCAACGTAGTGTTATTGTTATCCACCAGCAGGTCGTTCACCGGGCCGGATGTGTGCAATGTCGCTGGCGCGGTAAAGACCGCGCCGCCACCGTCCGAGTAGGTGTACGCGGGCGTCGTGTACGCCACCGTCATGGTGCGCAGGTAGGTCATGGCAGTCGGCGTGGTGACATCCACCACACCGATGCCCTTGCCGCCCATGGACAGCAGCGCATAGTTCTTGCCGCCATAGCCATTGACCACTGTGATGTGCTGAATATAGCCGGGCACACTGATCTCGGCGATGGCGCCCTTGGTCATGCCGACGGGCGTCGCCGCGAACCGGTTGGCCATGCTGTACAGCGTCCAGTCCGTGGTGCCGTCGTTGTACAGCTTGACGTCCTGCGTGGCGCCACCGATCTGGGTGGCCAGCGTACTGATGTTGGCCTCAACGATGGTGGGCAAGGCGGCGGACGTGGACGAAGACCCGCCGGAACATCCCGCCAGTATCAACGCCGCAGCAAGCCCGCCAGCCAAGGCGGACACCTGCACACGCTGCCCGGAAAAGGATTTCAATAGGCCAAGGATATGGGTATTCATAATAGACTCCTAAGTAAAAATTCGACTGATGTATGACGAATTGGCTGTTCCGTTATTTTTATTTTTTACTTTGGCAACGATTTCCTGTTGTCTCGATAACATTGCTCACACGGCCAAAATCCATGGGTGTCAAGTTACTGCAATGCGCTGCTTGAAAATATAAGGACGAATACCTATGCCTATAAGGGCAAATACCTATGCCACAGTGGACTGAAAGCAACCCATCACATGACAGGATTTCTGGCGTACTGAGCGGACGGTCACACCGGCAGCAAAAACGCGTTCTGAAACTGCATGCAATCCGATCTACCCGTGACCTGCACTTGGAATGCGCATGGATGGCAGTTAGAATGCACCCCATGTTGCGCTCCATTCTTCTGAAATCGTTGCTCGTCCTTGCCCTGCTGTTTGCCCAGCAAGGCGCCGTGACGCACAGCATTTCGCACGTGCTTGCAGAGCAGTCACAAGACCATTCGCTGCCGCACGACAAGCATTGCGACCTGTGCGCAGCCTATGCGCAGATCGGCAGCGCGGTCGGCGTCAACCACATTTATCTCGACTTTGGCTCTTCCTTCGGGGCGATTCTTACCACCTACTCCGTTACTTTCCATTCCTTCTCATTCAGCGCGTTCGCGGCGCGCGCCCCGCCTTACTCTGCTTAAGACAGTTCGACTCCCCCGCAGCACGTCTCGCGGGGTTTTGTGTGCTTTCCGGAGTAAATCATGTTCAAGAAAATCTGTTCGAATACGGCCATGGCCGTACTGTTAAGCCATACCATAGGCGCGTCCGCCGCCGACACAAGTAGCGACAACGCCTTCAACCCCGCCCTGTCCCTCATCCTGGACGGCACCTACGGCAACATGCAGCGCGACCCCACGATCCCCGCCACCGGATTCGCCATGAATCCGAATCCGGCGCAAACACAGGGATTCAGTCTCGGTGAATCGGAGCTTGGAATCTCGTCCAATATCGACCCCGAGTTTCGCGGATTCGCCACGTTTGCCATTCTGTCCGCCAGCATCAGCGTGGAGAACGCGTTTGTGCAGACCACTTCGCTGGGCAACGGACTCAACCTCAAGTTCGGCCGTTTCTTTTCCGGCTTCGGATACCTCAACGAGCAGCACGCGCATACCTGGGACTTCGTCGATCAGCCGCTGGTGTACAACACCTTGTGGAACACCCAATTGATCGAGGACGGCATGCAGCTCAAGTGGCTGGCGCCGACCGACATGTTCGTCGAAGTGGGCGGAGAGCTCGGCAGGGGCCTCAATTTCCCCGGCACGGATACCCCGAAGAATGGCAGCGGCGCGGCCACGCTGTTCGCACATATCGGCGACGACATCGGCATCGAGCAAAGCTGGCGTGCGGGCATATCGGCGCACCATACCCGGCAGACGGACTACCAGAGTACCGCCGTACCCGACCTGTTGAACACGCCGGGCGGCACGAGCGACAGCTTCAGCGGGACCAGCAACACGGCAGGACTCGATTTCATCTGGAAATATGCGCCCAACGGCAATTTCCGCGAGCGCTACGTGAAGGTGCAGAGTGAATATTTCCGGCGCAAGGAGGATGGCATGCTGACCTACGGCACGCAGCAGCCGTTAGGACCGAACCTGACCGACCGTTACATCGACACGCAAAGCGGCTGGTATGTGCAAAGCGTGTATCAGTTCATGCCGACCTGGCGCACCGGGCTGCGTTATGACCGGCTCGATCCGGGCATCGCCACGGTGGGCGCCCTGAACGCCGGCAACGTCATCTCCAACTACGGGTTCACTCCGTCGCGTGTCACCTGGATGGCAGACTACAGCGCCAGCGAATTCTCGCGCATACGCCTGCAACTGGCGCACGACAATTCGCGACAGGGTTTGCCGGACAACCAGCTGTTCCTGCAATACATCATGAGCATGGGCGCGCACGGCGCGCACCAGTATTGACATGCACGACTCAAAAGGAAAAATCATGAAAACGAAACGAAGCGTAGTTCCTGCAGGGGCCAATCCGCGCTTGAGCGTGGGCCATGCCGCAACCGGAAGGATTCTGGGTGCGTTCTTTCTGTTGCTGCTGAGCGGCAATGTGCACGCCGCGCTCAACGTGTTCGCCTGCGAACCGGAATGGGCCGCGCTCACGCAGCAGCTTGCGGGCAACCAGGCAAACATCTACACCGCGACCGGCCCGCTGCAAGACCCCCACCAGGTGCAGGCGCGCCCCAGCCTGATCGCGAAGGCACGCGGTGCGCAGCTGACCGTGTGCACCGGCGCGGAACTGGAGATCGGCTGGATGCCGGTGGTGCTGCGCGAGTCCACCAACAACAATATCCAGCCCGGCAGCATCGGGCATTTTGAAGCGGCACAGTACGTCACCATGCTGGAAGTGCCCAGCCGGCTGGATCGTGCCGACGGGGATGTGCATGCGGCGGGGAATCCGCACATCCAGACCGATGCGCGCAATTTCCTGCCGATCGCGGAAGCGCTGAGCAAACGCCTGATCCAGCTCGACCCCGCGAACACTGCGTACTACCAGCAGCGATATGCCGCATTCGACCAGCAGTGGCGCGCCGCCATCGCGAAATGGGAGAAGCAGGCCGCCCCGCTGCGCGGCATACCCGTCATCGTGCACCACAAAGGCTTTCCCTACCTGAACGAATGGCTGGGATTGAAAGAGGTCGCCGAGCTTGAACCCAAGCCCGGCATGGAGCCCAGCGCATCCTGGCTGGGAAAAGTGCTGAACGATCTGCAGCAGCATCCGGCACGCATGGTCCTGCGCGCAGCCTACCAGAGTGAACGGCCTTCGGAATGGATCGCGGAACGCGCGCATATCCCCGCCGTCAACCTGCCCTTCACCGTGGGGGGCACACCGCAGGCAACCGACCTGTTCACGCTGTTCGATGACACCATCCAGCGCTTGCTGGCGGGATTGAAGCAGGGGACGCCATGAACAGCATCGAACTCGACATCCTGCTGCCCGCTTTCATCGCGGGCCTGCTGGTGCTTGCCACGCACATCCCGTTCGGCATGCGCGTGTTGCAGCGCGGCGTAATCTTCGCCGATCTTGCCGTGGCGCAGATCGCCGGACTCGGCGTCATCATCGCCGGATTGCTCGACCTCACCGAACATCCGCTGCTGGTGCAGCTCATCGCGGCCAGCAGCGCGCTCTGCGGTGCGGCGTTGCTGGCATGGATAGAGCGGCGCCTGCCGGACGTGAAGGAAGCGTGCATCGGCCTCACCTTCGTGCTCTCCGCCACCCTGGGCATCCTGCTGATGAGCCATGACGTGCATGCCGGAGAACACCTCAAGGACCTGCTGGTCGGGCAGATACTGTGGGTGAACAACGGCCAGCTCATCGCCACCGCAGTCCTCACCGCGGCCCTGCTCGCCATCTGGAAATTGCTGCGGCGACGTCTTGGCGATTTCGGCTTCTATGCGCTGTTCGCCATCGCCATCACCGCCTCCGTACAGCTGGTCGGCATTTACCTCGTATTCGCGAGTCTGATCGTGCCCGCACTGGCAACCCATCGCCATTTGAAACGGCGTTACCTCTTCGCTCTCGCCGTCGGCGTGTCGGGGTATGCGTCGGGCCTTTTGTTCTCCGTCTGGCTCGACCTGCCGACGGGTGCCGCCATCGTGTGGGCGATGGTGCTGAGCGGGGGCGCCATGCTGTTAGTCCCGACGCCGCGCTGACCGGCCCTTACGTATCAGCCCGTACATTTCCGCCGCGCGGAGGTGTGTTATATTCGCCGTCCGCATACGAGGGAATGGCGCATGTCGTTGGCTAGAAAGCTCTTTGCAGCACCCGCCAGATTCTGGATGAACTGGCCGCTCTGGGGCGGATTGCTGGCAATGCTGTTGCTGGCGA
>DAIDAJ010000115.1 GCA_027310665.1 Sideroxydans sp.
CGTCACGCGCCTCGCCCTCGATCGAATCGCCCAGGATATGGCACGCGATACCGTGATCGCCGGCCACACTGGCGGCCGCCTCCAGCGCCATCTGCGGTGTCGCGATCAGGTGCGTTTCTATCACAGGCAGGTGCGCATCCCCGGGCTTGATCGATTCGCCCGCGCCGCTTTCCAGCAGATCGATCACTCGCTGCGGGACATCGATGGCATAGCGACGCAGAATGGCGAGCGCCTCGGCGCATGTGCTCTTGTCCGCAACGGTCGGCCCCGAGGCGATGTCGGCCGGATTGTCCCCGGGCACATCCGAGATGATCAGGTTCACTACCCGGGCCGGATGGCAGGCGGCAGCCAGACGGCCGCCCTTGATCGCCGACAGGTGGCGACGCACACAATTCATCTCGGCGATGGTCGCGCCGCTCTTGAGAAGGTTGCGATTGACCGCCTGCTTGTCTTCCAGCGACAGTCCGGCTGCAGGCAGCGGCAACAGGGACGAGCCGCCGCCGGAGATCAGGCACAGCACGAGGTCGTCGGCTGTGAGCCCGGACACAAGCTCGAGCATGCGCTTGCTGGCCGTTTCTCCCGCCTGGTCCGGCACCGGATGCGCGGCTTCGACGATCTCGATCTGCTTGCACGGCACGGCGTAACCGTAGCGGGTGACGACCAGCCCTTCGAGACGCGACGGCCAGCAATCTTCCACCGCGCGCGCCATCGCCGCCGAGGCCTTGCCGGCACCGATGACGATCAAACGCCCCCTCGGCGGCTGCGGCATATACCGGGGAATGCAAATGCCGGGCTGCGCCGCGGCAACCGCGGCGGCGAACATCTGTTGCAGCAACTCGCGTGGATTTATTTGCTCGTTATTCATTCTCGATCAACTCAAAGTACGGCAGCGAAGAACCCGACAAGCAAAGACTTGCACTGTGCCGCCATTATCAACTGGTATCGGAAACTCTGCCGCGCCGGAAATCGCGTCCGGCAGCTATCCGCCTTACACACCCTGCATCAGCCACCACCAGCCGGTCAGCGTGACAAATGAAAGCATCAGCCCCACGGTCACCATCAGTGTCGCCAGCGGTGGGTCAAGGTCATGCTCGGTCGCCAGGATCGCGGCAGTGATCATCGGCGGCATGCCCGCCTGGAACAAGGTGATCTGTATGGCCTGACCCTGCGCGCCCAGCAGCGGCACATATAACAGGAACAGGACCAGCGGTACCAGCACCAGCTTGAAGCCCAGGCCTATGGCCAGGTTCCTGCCGTTGCCGGCGAGGTGGCCCAGCCGCAATTGGAAGCCGACCGCGAGCAAGGCCAGCGGTGCCATCGTATCGCTCAGGCGCTTGAGCAAGATCGTGAGCCATTCCGGGTATTCGAAGGGGATCAGCACCAGCGCGACCAGCAATGCGATGAACGACGGGAACCGGAAGACACGCCTCGCCATTTCAGCGACACCGGGACGCCCGGACGAATAGATGCCGGCAAAGGTGATGCCCAGGGTAGACAGTGCCAGAAACGAGCCGAGCTGGTCGACGATGATGCCGCTGGCAAGTCCCCCGTGGCCGTAATATGCCTCGATCATCGGCAGTCCGAAATAGGCGGTATTCCCCAGGCCGCCGGTCAGTGTCAGTGCGCCCACGGTGGAACGCGGCAGAACCAGCCAGCGTCCTACCAGCCAGAAGAAGCCGGCCGAGAACGCAAAGGTCAACCATCCCATTGCCGCCATCAGGCCGACGTCGCCGCTGATCTTCAGCCCGTGCACGGACAGCAGCGTCAGCGCGGGGAGAGAGACATGCAGGATGAAGGAGTTGAGCACTGCCGGCGTATTGACCGGCATGCGCTTGAAGCGGTGCAGCAACATGCCTGCGATGAAGCAGAGAATGAGGAGGATGAGGTTATTCATGCAGCCGCTTTGCGCAACGCGCGATCACTGCGGGATATTCGATGAGATGTACGCCTTCAATTTCGTCACGTCCGCATCCATCACTTCGCAGCGTTGCGGCAGCTTCTCGATCCCTTCCATTGCCACGGGGCGTTGGGGCTCGCGCCCCAATGCTTCCCGGATGGTCTCGGCGAACTTGGCCGGCAGCGCGGTCTCCAGGCAGATCAGCGGCAGGCTGGGACGGCGCTGTTCCAGCCCGACCTTCAATCCGTCGGCAGTGTGCGTGTCTATCATCACGCCGTATTCCTGCCACACCTCGCGTATGGTCTTGAGGCGGTCCTGGTGCGAGCTCTTGCCGGACGCGAAATCGAATTTCGGCAATGCATTCCAGTAATCAGTGCCCTTGATGTCGAACGCGCCGCCTGCGTCGACCTTGCTCCAGAACTCGCGCACTTTCGCCCCGTCGCGGCCGACCAGGTCGAACACGAAGCGCTCGAAGTTGGATGCCTTGCTGATATCCATCGACGGGCTGCTGGTCTCGTAGGTGTGGTCGGTACCGCGAGGGCGGTACACGCCGGTGCGGAAGAACTCGTCGAGCACGTCGTTCTCGTTGGTGGCGAGGATCAACTGGCAGATGGGCAGACCCATCATGCGGGCGATGTGGCCGGCGCAGATGTTGCCGAAGTTGCCGGAGGGAACCGAGAACGCGACCTGCTCGTCGTTCGATTTGGTCGCCGCGAAGTAGCCCTTGAAGTAGTAAACCACCTGCGCAGAGACGCGCGCCCAGTTGATCGAATTGACCGTGCCTATCTTGTATCTGGCCTTGAACGCGTGGTCGTTGGACACCGCCTTCACCATATCCTGCGCATCGTCGAACATGCCGTTGATGGCGATGTTGTGGATATTCGGGTCCTGCAGCGAATACATCTGCGCACGCTGGAAGGCGGACATCTTGCCATTCGGCGACAACATGAACACGCGGATGCCGCGCTTGCCGCGCATCGCGTATTCTGCGGCGGAACCGGTATCGCCGGAAGTCGCGCCGAGGATGTTCAGTTCTTCGTTCTTCTTTGCCAGCGCGTACTCAAACAGGTTGCCGAGCAGCTGCATCGCCATGTCCTTGAACGCCAGCGTCGGGCCATTGGAAAGCTCGAGGATGTACACGCCATCGGCCAGCTTGCGCAAGGGCGTGATCTGCGTGGCATCGCTGTCGGCGCGGCCGTTGCAGTACACCTGTGCGGTATAGGTCTTGTTGACGATGGCCTTGAGGTCTGCCGCCGGAATGTCGGTCGCGAACTTGGACAGCACCGCATAGGCGAGATCGGCGTACGACAGCTCGCGCCAGGCATCCAGTTCGGCGCGTGTCACCTGCGGGTATTGTTCCGGCAGGTACAGCCCGCCGTCCGGCGCGAGGCCGCCCAGCAGGATCTCGGTGAAAGTCATGGCGGGCGCGTTGCCGCGGGTGGAGATGTATTTCATCGTATTGCTCTCTATATCCGTCATTCCGGCGCAGGCCGGAATCCAGCGAAAATAAAATCCGGCGAAGCCGACAACTAGCATTTGTCCCGCTACGCGGGGCTATTGAATCAACTGGATTCCGGCCTGCGCCGGAATGACAGCTTACTTACCCAATTCTTCCAGACGCAGCTTGGTCACCTTGCCCGCCACCACGCCCAATGCCTCGATCTTCGCAATGGCCGCCTTGATGCGCTTCTCGCGCGTCTGGTGGGTGAGCATGATGAGGTCGGTCTGGTCTTCGCCTTCGCCCGGCTCCTTCTGGATCACGGCGTCGATGGAGATCTGCTCGTCGGCCAGGATGCGCGTGATGTCGGCCAGCACGCCGGGTTTGTCCTGCACGCGCAGGCGCAGGTAGTAGCTGGTGATCACCTCGTCCATCGGCAATATCTTCAGGTCGGCCATGGCGTTGGGCTGGAACGCGAGATGCGGCACGCGATTCAACGGATCGGAGGTTGCCATGCGCGTCACGTCGACCAGGTCGGCGATCACCGCGCTGGCGGTCGGCTCCGCACCTGCGCCCTTGCCGTAATACAGCGTCGCGCCGACGGCATCGCCCTGCACCACGACCGCGTTCATCGCGCCTTCCACGTTGGCGATCAGGCGCTTGGACGGGATCAGTGTCGGGTGCACGCGCAGCTCCACACCTTCCGGCGTACGCTTGGTGATGCCCAGCAGCTTGATGCGATAGCCGAGCTGTTCGGCGTATTTAATGTCGGTCGCATCCAGCTTGGAAATGCCTTCGATATAGGCTTTGTCGAACTGCATCGGGATGCCGAACGCCAGTGCGGACAGGATGGTGATCTTGTGTGCCGCATCCACGCCCTCGATGTCGAAGGTCGGGTCGGCCTCGGCGTAGCCGAGACGCTGCGCCTCTTTCAGTACCGTGTCGAAACTCAGTCCCTTGTCGCGCATCTCGGACAGAATGAAGTTGGTGGTGCCGTTGATGATGCCCGCGATCCACTCGATGCGGTTGGCGGTCAGCCCTTCGCGCAGCGCCTTGATGATGGGAATGCCGCCCGCCACAGCGGCCTCGAACGCGACCATCACGCCCTTGTCCTGCGCCGCCTTGAAAATCTCGTTGCCGTGCGTGGCCAGCAAGGCCTTGTTCGCGGTGACCACATGCTTGCCGTTGGCGATGGCCTTCAGCACCAGTTCCTTCGCGACGCCATAGCCGCCGATCAGTTCGATGACGATATCCACTTCCGGGTCGGCCACGACCGAGAACGCATCGTCCGTCACGCGGCATGTTCCACCCGTGACTTTTTTCGCCAGCTCCACATTCTTGTCCGCCACCACCGTGATGCGGATGGGACGGCCGGCACGGCGGGTGATTTCTTCCGCGTTGCGTTGCAATACGGTGAAGGTGCCGCCGCCGACTGTGCCGATACCGAGTAGACCTACATTGATTGGTTTCATGAGAATGATTTCTTAAAGTTAAAAGCGGGAATGACAAAACCTTCACGGAAATAGAACTTGTGCGCCTGCGTGCGTTGCGTGCCGGAATCCAGCATCAGGCCGCTTGCACCCAGCTTTCCGGCAACCTCTTCCAGATGCGCGATCAAAAAATGACCTACTCCTTTCGATCGGCGGGCACTGTCGGTGACGAGATCGTCGATGTAGAACTTCAAGCCATCGAAAGTATTCTCATGCCAGCGATAGACGGCCAGGCCCAGCACCGCATCGTCTTCAATCGCCAACGCCATGTGCGCATCTTTCAATACGCGCGCCATCTTTGCAGCATAGTCGGCCTGAAGATGCGGACGCAACTGGCGGTGCACGGCTTCTGCCCGCGCCAACCATTCAGCGCCGACGACCCGGCCACCTTCCGCAAATACCTCAACGACCCTCATGTCCCATGCCGCTTGCGATAGCTCTCCAGGAAACGTGCGATGCGCGCGATCGCTTCGGTCAGATCGTCGGAATTGGGCAGGAACACCACGCGAAAGTGGTCGGTGTGCGGCCAGTTGAAACCGCTGCCCTGCACGATCAGCACCTTCTCCTGCTCCAGCAGTTCGAGGATGAACTTCTGGTCGTCCTCTATCGGGTACATCTTCGGACCGAGCTTCGGAAACAGGTACAGCGCGGCCTTGGGCTTGACGCAGGTCACACCGGGAATGGCGGTGAGCAGCTTCCAGGCAAGCTCGCGCTGCTTGTAGAGACGTCCGCCGGGCGCGACCAGGTCGTTGATGCTCTGGTAGCCGCCAAGCGCGGTCTGGATGGCATACTGCCCCGGCACGTTGGAGCACAGACGCATCGAGGCGAGGATGTTCAGGCCGTCCAGATAATCCTGCGCAGTCTTCTTCGCACCGGAGACGACCATCCAGCCCGAACGATAGCCGCAGGCGCGATAGTTCTTGGACAGGCCGTTAAGCGTGACGAACAGCACGTCGTCCGCCAGCGATGCAATGGACGTGTGCGTGATGCCGTCGTACAGCACCTTGTCGTAGATCTCGTCGGCGAAGATGATCAGTTGATGCTCGCGTGCAAGCTGGATGATCTCCCTGAGTATCTCGTTGGAATACACGGCACCCGTCGGGTTGTTCGGGTTGATCACGACGATGGCGCGCGTATTCGGCGTGATCTTGCTGCGCATGTCCTTGAGGTCGGGATTCCACTCATTGGCCTCGTCGCAGATGTAATGGCGCGGCGTGCCGCCCGCCAGCGTCACCGCTGCCGTCCACAGCGGATAATCGGGCGCCGGTACCAGCACCTCGTCGCCGGGATTGAGCAACCCCTGCATGCACATGACGATGAGCTCGGAAGCGCCGTTGCCGATATAGATGTCGTCGATGGTGACGCCCGCGATCTTCTTCAACTGGGTGTAATGCATGATCGCCTTGCGCGCGGCGAACAGGCCTTTGGAATCCGAGTAGCCGGAAGAGTTCGGCAGATTGAGGATCACGTCCTGCTGCACCTCTTCCGGCGCGTCGAAGCCGAACGGGGCGAGATTTCCGATGTTCAGCTTGATGATGCGCTGCCCCTCCTCCTCCATCTGCTTGGAGCGCGCCATCACCGGGCCACGGATGTCGTAGCAGACGTTGGCCAGCTTGGCGGATTTCAATACCGGCTTGACGGTGGGGATATCTTTTTCGGATTTCACTTGAGTGCTTCCTAATCTGCCAGGCTGGTGCCGATGGTAGAATCACCGGCGTACAGACAAGGCGTTGCAAAGGCCGCGATTCTACCGCGCCGCCGCTGCCCGCCGCAAATGGAGGCATCTCTTTGGCGCTGCATCTGAACACAAATACCAATCTCAACCTGTTCACCGGACACGGCGAAGGTTATGTCGCGATCAACAATCACCGCTACCAGCAGCCCGTAGTCGTGATGGCCGGAGAAGTCCGTACCGACTGGGCCGCCAAGGATTTCGCCGCGCTGACTGCGACGCATTTTGAGTATTTTCTCGAACTCAAGCCTGAAGTGCTGCTGCTCGGCACCGGTGCGAAACAGCAGTTCGCCCATCCCAACCTGTACCGCGAACTCGTCAAGGCCCGCATCGGCGTCGAATTCATGGACACCCCCGCCGCCTGCCGTACCTACAACATCCTCGTCACCGAAGACCGCAAAGTGATCGCGGCGATTCTCATATGAGAGTGCCGAGTGCTGAGTTCCGAGTACTGAGTGGGATCGGCTTCGACTCAGCACTCAGTACTATTAACAACAGAAGGTAATCAATGAACACTGCCATCAATAAAGTGATTACCCAGACCGAACAGGTCATCCTCGGCAAACCGCGCCAGATCAGGCTGGCACTCACCTGCCTGCTGGCGCGCGGCCATTTGCTCATCGAGGACCTGCCCGGCGTGGGCAAGACCACGCTGGCGCATGTGCTGGCCAGGACGCTGGGCCTGCAGTTCCAGCGCATCCAGTTCACCAGCGACATGCTGCCGGCCGATATCCTCGGCGTCTCCATCTACCAGCGCGACAGCGGCGAGTTCAAGTTCCACGCGGGACCGATCTTCGCGCAGATGATCCTCGCCGACGAAGTGAACCGCGCCACGCCCAAGACGCAAAGCGCGCTGCTTGAAGCAATGGAAGAACACCAGGTCACCAGCGAAGGCGAGACCCGCCCGCTGCCCACGCCATTCTTCGTCATCGCCACGCAGAACCCCACCAACCAGATCGGCACCTTTCCCTTGCCCGAATCACAGCTCGACCGCTTCCTGATGCGCATCCAGCTGGGCTATCCGGACGCCCAGGCCGAACGCGGCCTGCTCTCTGGAATTGAACGGCGCGACCTTATCGCCAAGCTTGCGCCGCAGATGGAGACCGCCGAGTTGATGGAACTGCAGCAACAGGTCCGGCAGGTATTCGTCTCGCCCGCCCTGCTCGACTACGTGCAGGCCATCCTGCGCCACACCCGCGAATCGGCGCGGTTCGTGCACGGGCTTTCTCCGCGCGCCGGACTCTCGCTGCTGGCCGCCGCCCGTGCCTGGGCCTTGCTGGACGGGCGCAACGCCGTCATCCCGGAGGACATCCAGGCGGTGTTGCCGGGCGTCGCCAGCCATCGTCTGCAAAGCGTGCAGGATGTGCAGACTTCCGGCGGCGATAACCTGGCGCGCGAACTGATCGAGGCGGTAGCCATCCCCTAACAGGCACGACAATTAGCCGTCATTCAATATGAAAATTGCCGTGCCCGCCCCCTCACCTGTGCGTAGTTGTTGCCGATTTGTCGGCTTTACAACTACGGCCTACCCTTTACGGGTGCAATCCTCTGGTAGAACTACTAGCCAATCGACTACGCCCGCAAGCGGGCAAGTCGCTGGTTATCCCGCTTGCGGGGAGAGCGAAGCGAGGGGGGCGGAGCCAGGCGACCGAACCGCTGCGCGGGATTCTCGTTAAAGCTGTGCTTGCCACTTTCAGAAAGCTATTCCGCAACTGGGCGTTCCGCCGCGGCGTCGAGACCGGCACGCTGGTACTGAACCAGCGCCGCATCTACATCGTTCCTTCCAGCCAGGGATTCGGCTTTGCCTTTGTGCTGGTGATGATGCTGCTGGGCGACATCAATTACAACCTGAGCCTGGGTTACATCCTCACCTTCCTGCTCGCCACGACTGCCGGCATGTCCATGTTGCACGCATTCCGCAACATGGCACAGCTGGAGATACACGCCGGCTACGTCGAATCGGTGTTTGCCGGGGAACGGGCAAAGTTCGTGTTCCATTTCAACAACCCCGGCCGGCTGGATCGCCACCATCTCCATCTGCACGATGACGACGGGCACCACACCGTATTCGATCTTCCCTCGCAGCGCTCCACCCAGGTGGAGCTCGCCATCCCTGCACCCCGGCGCGGCTGGCTGGATAGCGGACGACTGACGCTGTACACGCGTTACCCGCTCGGGCTGTTCTATGCATGGACATACATCCATTTCGACGTGCGCTGCCTGGTCTATCCCAAGCCGTCCGCATCGCAGCCGTTGCCTTCCGCATCCGTGCAGGACGGGGTCGGCAAGGTGACGGCGGCGGGCGACGAGGATTTCTCCGGTCTGCGCAACTATGCAGCGGGCGACGCCATGCCGCGCATCGCATGGAAGGCACTGGCGCGCGAACAGGGCCTGCAGGTGAAACAGTTCTCCGCTTTTCAGGGGCAGGAGCTATGGCTGGATTGGTCGCTGCTGCCGGACATCGGGCCCGAAGCAAAGCTGGAACTGCTCACGCGCTGGGTGCTGGACGCCGATGCACTGGGCTTGATGTACGGCCTGCGCCTGCCGCAAGGCGAAGTGCCGCTCCGGCACGGCGGGACGGAGCCTTCCGGCACAGGCACTGCGCCGGGGCAACTGCTCCCGCAGCATGGCGCTGCACATCGCGCCGAATGCCTGCGCAGGCTGGCGCTGTACGGACTGGGTGAAACATGAAGCTCACCGCCCCGCTCATCTACGGACTCATCGCCTGTATCCTGCTGGTGAGTGCACCCCATGCGGGGCATCTGCCGTTGTGGGTCAGCGCAATCTGTTCGGCCTTGCTGGCGTGGCGCGCCTACCTTACCTGGAACGGCAACCCCCTGCCGGCGCGCTGGCTTCTGCTCGTCGTCACCTTTGCCTGCGTGCTTGCCATCGCCGCCACTTTCCACACGTTGTTCGGGCGCGAAGTCGGCGTCACACTGCTCATCCTGCTCGCGACGCTCAAGCTGCTCGAGATACGCGCAGTGCGCGATGTCACGGTGCTGATCTATCTGTCCTGCTTCATCATCATCACCAACTTCTTCTATTCGCAGAGCATCCCCACCGCGTTGTTCATGCTGGTCACTTTGCTGGTCATCATGGCAACCTGGGTACACATGCAAACAGGCGATCTCGCATTCAAGCCGCGCCTGCGCATCGCCGGGATATTGCTGCTGCAGGCGATCCCGCTGTCGCTCATCATATTCGTGCTGTTCCCGCGCGTGCAGGGACCGCTTTGGGGAATGCCGCAGGATGCCTATGCCAGCAGCGGCCTGTCCGACTCGATGGCACCGGGCAGCTTGAGCAGACTGTCCCTGTCCGATGCAGTGGCGTTCCGCGTGGTTTTCAACGGCAAGGCACCGCCTTCCGACCAGATGTACTGGCGCGGACCGGTGCTGTGGGACTTCGACGGCACAAGCTGGAAGCGCGGACGCAATGCAACGCTGCTACGTCCTGTACTTACCGATGCAACCACACCGGTCGACTACACGGTGACGCTGGAAGCACACAACAAACCCTGGCTGTTCGTACTCGACATGCCGGCGAAGATTTCCATCCCGGCCGATCTCGCACCGGACTTCCAGGTACTCAGCAGAACGCCGGTGAATGCGCGCACACGCTATAGCGCGACTTCGCTGCTTTCCTATCGCGCCAACCTCGGCGAACCGCCGCAACAACTCCAGCGCGCACTCGCCTTGCCGCAAGGGTACAACCCGCAAGCCAGAAAGCTCGCCGCGGAATGGCGCACACGCAGCGACAGCGATATGGCACTGGTGCGCACTGCACTCGACTATTTCAACCGGAACGGTTTCGAGTACTCGCTGGAACCGCCGCTGCTCGGTACCGACAGTGTGGACGATTTCATCTTCACCACCAAAAAAGG
Organism: Sideroxydans sp.; assembly: GCA_027310665.1. Taxonomy (GTDB): domain Bacteria; phylum Pseudomonadota; class Gammaproteobacteria; order Burkholderiales; family Gallionellaceae; genus Sideroxyarcus. The sequence goes on from DAIDAJ010000115.1 coordinate 10,438, forward strand.
ATTCTGCGAACACTACGCCGGCAGCTTCGTGTTCCTGATGCGCGCGGCGGGCTTGCCGTCACGAGTGGTGACCGGATACCAGGGCGGCGAATATAACAACCTGGGCGGTTATTACATCTTGAGGCAGTACGATGCCCATGCCTGGGCGGAAGTCTGGTTGCGTGAACGCGGCTGGGTGCGCATCGACCCGACTGCGGCGATTGCACCGGCAAGGATACAAAGCGGCCTGAACGCCGCCCTGCCGAACAATGCCACCCTGCCTTTCCTCGCACGCACCCAGTCGCCGCTCCTGCTCAAGCTGCGCTTCAATCTCGACGCGCTGACGAACCAGTGGAACCAGTGGGTCCTGGGCTACAACACGGAACGCCAGTTCGCCTTCCTGACGCGCCTGGGCATGGAAGACATCACCTGGAAGAAACTGGCGGTCAACATGTTGTCCGGCGTCGCCCTGCTGGTGGGCATCTTCACGCTCATCATGCTGCGCCGCCTCTCCGCGCACCCGGCAGATGCGGTACAGGCCATATGGCTGAAAGCCTGCCGCAAACTGGAGAAAGCCGGCTTGCCGCGCGCGCCGCATGAGGGTGCAATGGATTACGCGGCACGCATTGCCGCCGCACGACCGGAGCTGAGTGAAGACATCCATGACCTTGCGGCGCGCTATGCGTCGCTGCGCTATGGCGGGGAAGCCGGAAAGGATGGCTTGGCCGCTTTCGGGAATGCGGTGCGCGCCTTCAAGCTATAATCCGCGCCTCATACAATCAAGCAGCCTATCATGCAGATCACCCGCCGCCTGGAATTCGATGCCGGACACCGCATCCCCAACCACAACAGCCAGTGCAAACATTTGCACGGCCATCGCTACATCATGGACATCACACTGGCAGGCGATGTCATCACCGTCGAAGGTGTCTCGGAACAAGGGATGGTGATGGATTTCTCGGATGTGAAGCGCATCGCCAAGGAGCAGGTCGTGGATGCGTGGGATCACGCCTTTCTGGTGTACCGCGGGGACAAGGCAGTCCTGGACTTCCTGAACACCTTGCCGGGCCACAAGACCGTGGTGCTGGAAGTCATCCCGACGGCCGAGAACCTGGCCAGGGTCGCTTTTGACCTGCTGTCGAATGCCTACCACGACACTTACGGCAACCATCTGAAGCTGGAACGCGTGCGCCTTTACGAAACACCCAACAACTGGGCTGACTACACGCGCTAGCGATCAGACCTGTCCGTATTGATTCACCACCACCCGGTCGCGCCCGTCAGCCTTTGCCTGATACAAGGCCCGGTCTGCGGAACGCAGCAACGTTTCAAACGAGAGGCCGCTTGCCGGTAGAACCGACGCCACACCGCAACTGAGGGTAACGTGGCGTTTCGGGGTGGCATGCAGGATATGCAGTTCGTTCACATGCTGGCGCACGTTCTCCGCCACCCAGCGCGCGCCATCCGCGTCCGTCTCGCCCAGCACCAGTGCAAACTCCTCGCCGCCATAGCGCGCCGCCAGGTCCGCCGCACGCGGCGCGGCGCGCGCCACCTGGCCGGCCACGGCGCGCAGGCACTCGTCTCCGGCCTGATGCCCGTATTCATCGTTGAACAGCTTGAAATTGTCGACGTCCAGCATCACCAGCGCGATGGGCTTCTTCATGCGCTCGCAGCGGCGCCATTCGCGTATGGACAACTCGTCGAACATGCGGCGGTTCGGAATTCCGGTCAAACCGTCGGTGGTGGAAAGGCGCTGCAATTCCCTGTTGGCGGCATTCAGCTGATGGGTGACATCGACCAGCGAACGCTGCATATCGATCAATCTGCGCATGGCGCGTATCTTGGAATGCAGGACCACCTCGCTTACCGGCTTCATCAGGTAATCATCGCCGCCCACCTCGATGCCGCGTGCCAGATCCGCATCCTTGGTCATGCTGGTCAGGAAGATGATCGCGGTCCAGTCGTCCTTCCGCTCGGTCGCGCGGATCTCTTTGGCGATGTCGAACCCGTCGATGTCGGGCAGTTGCGCATCCAGCAGGATGATATCGGGACGTTCCTTGCGATAGAGCTCGATGGCAGCGGCACCGGTCTCGGCGGTCAACGGATGCCTGATGTCCATCCGTTCGAGGAAATTGCACAGGACTTTAAGCGTGACCTTGCTGTCTTCGACCACCAGCACTTTGAGAGCGTCTGTTCTTTTTTTCATGCCCGACCATTCTGTTGTTTTCGGACATTATAAAGCGGAAACGCCGCCCCCCGCATGTATGTATATGACGTCAGGGACTAATCGGGAAGCATCAAGGGCTGCGAGCCTCGCGTCGACTCCCAGTTTTGCTGCATCTGCGCGTCATAAAATCGCACGTTATTGCGCCCTGCCTCCTTGGCCTGATACATCGCCGCATCGGCCTGACTGATCAGGACCTCCATCGACTCTTCATTGCCGTGATACAGGCTGATGCCGATGCTGGGCGAGCTCAGGCATTCCTGCCCATTCAGGTGGTAGGGTTGGGACAGTGCCTCGCGTATCTTCTCCGCCACGCCTCCCGCCTTGTGGGACGCTTCCAGGCCATCCCCCCCGATATTCTCCAGCAGCACGACGAATTCGTCCCCGCCGAAGCGGGCCACCGTATCCACTTCCCGCACGCACGACTTGATGCGCGCCGCCACTTCGATCAGCAACAGGTCGCCATAGTCGTGGCCCAGCGTATCGTTCAGATGCTTGAAGCGGTCCAGGTCGACGAACAGGATCGCTCCATGCCCGCCGTAACGTACCGACGCTGCCAGTGCGGTCTGGAAACGCTCGATGAACAAGCGGCGGTTGGCCAGTTGCGTCAGCGCATCGTAGAACGCCAGGTTGCGTATCTCCTCCTCCGCCCGCTTGCGTTCGGTGATATCGCTGAAAATGGCGACATATTGCGTGGTCTCGCCGCGCTGGTTCTTCACGGCGGTGATGGTCATCCATTTCGGGTAGATTTCGCCGTTCTTGCGCTTGTCCCAGATCTCTCCCGCCCAGGAACCGATATCCAGTATCTGCTTCCACAGTGCGGCGTAGAACGCCTTGTCATGGCGACCGGAACTCATGATGCGCGGATTCCTGCCGATCACGTCCTCGGACGAATAACCGGTGATGTCGGTGAACGCGCTGTTGACGCGGACGATGCTGGCCTGGGCATCGGTGATGAGGATGGCCTCGTGCATCTCGAATGTCGCGGCTGCCACGCGCAGTGCCTGCTCGGCCTGCTTGCGCAGAGTGATGTTGTGACTGAACACAAAGAACTTCCCCGCGTCCGGCAGGAAGGTGACAGCGACTTCGACATCGATTACCCGTCCGTCCTTGCGCCGGTGCTGCGTCTCGAAGCGGCCGTATCCCTGCATCATGACCTTGTCGACATGCTCCCTGAACTCGGCCTCGTTTTCATTCGCTTCCAGCCGGGTGACGTGCATGCCCACCAGCTCACGCATGGTATAGCCGGACATGTTGGCGTAAGCCTCGTTGACTTCCTCCAGAATGCCCTCCATGTTGACCATCCAGTAGCCATCCATCGCGGCATCGATCACCTGCTTGTACCTTTGCTGAACGGCCTGCAGCTTCTTGCGTTCGGTGATATCCCGGCTGGACGCGAACAGATAGGCCTTGTCGTCGATCAGCACTCCGTTGACGCAAATCTCGACGTCGATCACGGTGCCATCCTGGCGTCGGTGCATCGTTTCGAACATGGCGCTCTTGCCGATGAACGAACTGATCCGTGCGCGCAACTCTTCCGCGGAGAAATGAACGTCCCAATCGTGCACGTTGAGCTGCAGGATCTCTTCACGCGTGTAGCCCAGCATGTCGCAAAAGGCGTCGTTGGCCTCGAGTACATTTCCATCGATATCCAGCACATGGATGCCTTCCATCGAGTTCCGCATCAGTGTCTGGTTACGCCGCAACAGCGCTTTCGCCTCGCGCAGGTTCTCGCGTTGCTGGGTGATATCCAGACCCAGCCCGACCAGCACCGGCAACCCCTCCCGTTCCACGCGGCGCCCGGTCAAATGATATGGCATCCTGGTGCCGTCCTTCGCGATCAACTCCGCTTCCACTTCCCCGTCACCTTTCGCAAACACCTGACGGATCGTGTTCTCGATATTGGCTTTATCCGGACCCGAGAAGAAGTCCAGCGGGTGGCTTGCCGCCATCTCTTCCGGCCCAAGTTGCAGCACCTGCTCGAGATTGTGGTTCCACAGCAGGAAACGTCCCTGCGCGTCGATCATATAAAAAACACCGGGCAGCGCTTCGATCAGCTCTTTGCGAAACACGCTCTCCTGCCTGATCTGATCGCTGTCCGACAATTTGTCCAGCATGGTATTCAGTGCCCTGGAAAGCTTGCCTATCTCGTCCCTGCCCGCTTCTTTCAGGCGAATACTCCGGTTTCCGGCAGCGATCTCGCGGGCGGCAACCGTTATGCGGTTGAGCGGAGCAAAGGTGCGGCGCAAGACCAGCATGAACACAATGCCCACCAGCAGCATCACCAGCGCCGTACCCACCAGGTCGGGCTGCGAAATGTCCCTGAATCCCTGGGTGGCCGCATTCGCCGGGAGATGGCAGAGCAGCAACAGGAATCGGGATGGATCGCTGGCATCGAAGTACACACGTTCTGCTGCAAGATAACCGCCATTGCCATCGCTGACCGTCCGGGATGGGGATTCGTTGTGCTTGATCCGCGGCTCGAGCATGGGTTTGAGCGGCGGGAAGTCCACTGCGATGCTGTCCTTGCCGCCCGGCTCGGAAGCCGTTTCGCGTCCTGCATCGGGACGGAACAGATAATGTCCGAACTGATCGGCGACATAGCTCCGCACTTCCGGCGGCAGGCCCTCCGATACCGAGGCAAACAACGAGCGCACATCCTTGTCGATCACCACCATGCCGAAAACGCGGCCGTTCGCATCGAACACCGTCGTGACGGCGTGCAAAACAAGACGCGGCGCCCCCTGCTTCCCTTCCAGTTCCGCGTCGGGAGCGAATTCGGAAAGATATACACGACCGGCAGTCAGCATCAGTCCGGCTTTGAAATAATCCCGATCGCCCCTGGCCTTCAATGCATCGTGCGGCGCCACGGCGACATGACCGTCACGGCTCTCCACACTCACCAGTTCCCGCCCCTCGCCTGCCGCACCGATATAGCTCGCCTGACAATATTCCGGGTGCGCGCGCAGAAAGGCGGCAAGGATATCTTGCAGGCGCGCTTCCCATTCGGCATAGGTCGATTTGTCGCGGGGGTCGATCCCGTTGTTCGAGCTGGCGCGCACGATCCCGGAGACTGAAGGCAGAGCAGCCAGGAACAGCACATCCTGACGCAGCGAATCGATGGACTGGGTCAGGCGCGCTTGCTCAAGATGCATGTCCATCTTGAGGTCGGCACTGCGCTCGCTGAGGTACGCCTCCCGATCGTTTTCCAGATCCTTGTTCATCCACAGCAACCCACCGGCCACCACGAGCAGCAAAGCCCAGAAGGTGATGCGCGCGGAAAGGCTGATGTCGCTGAATTTCATGTCGCCATCCTCTGTCGTGCAAAACACAGATCCTGCCACGCCTTGGCCTTTTCAGCCGGACTGCGCAGCAGATAGGCGGGGTGATAGGTAACGATGAGGGGCGTTCCATGATAGTCGTGGATTGCGCCGCGCAATGAGCCGAGAGAGGCATCACGTCCCAGCAGCGACGTGGCGGCGGTCTTGCCCAACGCGACGATGAGTTTCGGCTTGATCAGGGCGATCTGCCGTTGCAGATAGGGCAGGCAGGTGGCGATCTCGTCCGGCTCAGGAGTACGATTGCCGGGCGGGCGGCATTTGACGATATTGGCGATATAGACGTTGCTGCCGCGCTTCAGCCGGATTGACGCCAGCATGTTGTCGAGCAACTTGCCCGCCTGCCCCACGAACGGCTCGCCCTGCGCATCCTCGTCGGCGCCGGGACCTTCACCGACAAACAGCCACTCCGCGTTTTCATCGCCCACCCCGAACACTGTCTGTTTGCAACCGGCGCGCAGCGTGCAGGCGGAACAGTCGCGGACTTTCTGTTTGAGTTCGGCCCAGTTCAGGTGGCCTGTGCCCGACGGGGTGAGCCCTTCGTCGGCACTCAGGACCGGCTCCACATAAGCAGTCGCGGGCAGTCGGATACTGGCAGGACCTTCGGCCGGCTTGCTGATTACTTCGTCTGGAATCGCGCCAACAGCTTGCGACTCCATCTCTGGAGCAGATGTCACGGGTGCGGCTTCAACCGTTGCAGGCGTCCCGCGCCGCACCCACAGTGGATAAAGATTAAGCTCGCGCAGAACAGCTTCGTCTCGAATATTCACAGTTCCCGCCCCATCAGAATCGCATCTTCGCGCCCATTCTCTGCCTGATAATAGTCCCTGCGCAATCCGATATCGCCAAACCCGGCCTTGCGATACAGCGCGATCGCCGCCTTGTTGCTTGCCCGCACTTCCAGCACCATGCGGTGCATGCCGAAGTGGCGCGCCAGCACCATCATCTCGTCCAGCAATCTTTGTCCCCAGCCTTGGCGCTGACGCGCGGCATCGATCGCGATATCGAGGAGCTCGGACTCGTCCACCGCCAGCATCAGCACTGCATAACCGAGCATGTTCCCGTCCGCTTCGAAGACTTTGCATTGATATTTGCTGCGCAAGGCATCGCTGAAATTCCCCCGCGTCCAGGGATGCGCATGCACCTCGCGCTCGATGCGCAGCACCGCATCCAGATCGGCCCCGGTCATGTCGCGCAGCAGCATCAAAGACCCGTCTGCGCGGCCGCCGCCCCGGCACGCGCTTCCTCGCGCTCCCGGGTCTTCAGCGCAACCTTGTCGCGCAGATAGAGCGGCAGCGCCAGCGCGGCATCCACCGCATTGCTCTTGGCGAATTCGATAGCCGCGATCTGAGCGACGGCACCGGCCCGGGGCACGATCTGCGCATCCGTGCCCGACAACTGCATACCGTAACGTGCCGATAAAGCCGCCTCGTTCACCGCAAACCCGTTACCCGCGCCGAACCAGCCATCTCCGGTGAGGTTCGGGGCCGTGTCCACACTGCACAGGCAGGGCGCGATCACCTCGATCCATCCGTCGTTGCGCTTCTCATACGCGGCGAGATACAACTCGCCCATACGCGCATCCAGCGCCGCGACGACTTTATCTCGTCCGCTGGACTGCGCCAGCGCTTCCAGCGTGCACACTCCGACAACTTTCACATCGGCCCCGAATGCCAAACCTTGAGCCACGCCGCAGGCGATCCGCACGCCGGTGAAAGATCCGGGGCCTTTGCCGAATCCGATGCCATCCACATCCTGAATCCTGCATCCCGCATCCTGCAGCAACGCATCCAGCATCGCGATCAGCACTTCGGAATGCTTCTGGCCCACCAGTTCGCAGCGTTCGTTGACCTTGCCGTCCCGCCACAGCGCGGCAGAGCAATACTCCGTGGAGGTCTCTATCGCCAGGATATCCATCAGACCAGCAGCAGCGCCACTGCCTGCGCAGCGATCCCTTCGCCGCGCCCCGTGTAACCGAGATGCTCGGTCGTCGTCGCCTTCACGTTCACGGCGTGATGCGCGATGCCGAGATCGCCGGCGATGTTGGTGATCATCAGAGGGATGTGCGGCGCCATTTTCGGCGCCTGCGCGATGATGGTGGCATCCACGTTGCCGATGCGGAACCCGGCCGCCTCGATCTTGCGCGCGACGTCGCGCAGCAGAAGCCGGCTGTCGATGTCCTTGTACTTCGCGTCGGTATCGGCGAAATGCTTGCCGATATCGCCCAGCGCCGCCGCGCCAAGCAGCGCGTCGCAAATGGCGTGCAGCAGCACATCCGCATCGGAATGGCCGAGCAGCCCCTTGTCATAAGGGATATCCACCCCGCCGATGATGAGTCTGCGTCCCGTAACCAGTTGGTGAACGTCAAAACCTTGTCCGATACGCATATTAAGCCCACCCTACCTGTTTTTATTTAACAACAACTCCGCCAGTTCGATGTCCTGCGGATAGGTCACCTTGAAATTGCTGGTATCGCTCGCCACCAGCCTGGGCTGCAGCCCCATCGCTTCGATGGCCGAGGCATCGTCGGTGACGTTTTGGCTGAGCGACAGCGCTTCTGCCAGCAATCCGGCACGGAACATCTGCGGCGTCTGTGCCTGCCACAGGCCTTCGCGCGGCTCGGTATGGGCAATGCGCTGCCGGGCATCGGCACGCTTCAGGGTGTCCGCTACCGGCACGGCAAGGATGCCGCCGACCGGATCGTCGCGCAGCTCGGCGATCATGCGCGCCAGCAAATGCGCGCTCAGGCACGGGCGTGCGGCATCGTGCACCAGCACCCAGTCGTCCGGTTCCAGCTCGGAGACCAACAGGCCGTTCGCCACGCTCTCGGCGCGCGTCTTTCCGCCGCAATACAACGGCGCCAGCTTGCCCGCGCAATGCGACCAGTCATAGCGCGCGAAATATTCGTCGTCCGGCGCCAGCACCGCGAACACGGTCTTGATGTTGGGGTTGGCGCACAAGGTGGATAACGCGTGCCAGATCATGGGCCGACCGGCCAGATCGAGATATTGCTTGGGCAATTCGTTGCCCATGCGTGCGCCGAAACCGGCGGCCGGGACTAAAGCGTGGAATTCAGACATAACCGAATTGTAAAACAGGAATGCCGGCCGGGTGGCTTATAATGCGCGCCTCTGTTTCAGGCTTGTTTCCATGTTGTTCGCATCAAAAAATTCCCGCCCGCGCTATACGAACCTGCAAGGCTCGTCGGACGCCTTGGCTTTGGCACAATACGCGCCGGAGCATTCCCCGCTCGTCGTAATCGCTGCAAATGCGCTGGAAGCGCAGCGGCTGGTGGAAGAGATCCCGTTCTTCGATCCCAAACTGCGCGTACACCTGCTGCCGGACTGGGAAACGCTGCCCTACGACCACTTTTCGCCGCACCAGGACCTGATCTCCGAGCGCCTCGCCACACTGCACCATATCCGCAGCAATGCCAGTGACATCGTCATCGTGCCAATCACCACCGCGCTTTACCCGCTGCCGCCGGTGTCCTATCTGGCGGCGTACACCTTCTTCCTGAAAAAGGGCGAACGCCTCGACCTCGACGCCTTCCGCCAGCAAATGACGCTGGCCGGCTACAACCACGTGCAGCAGGTACTCACCCCCGGCGAATACTGCGTGCGTGGCGGCATCATCGACCTGTTCGCGATGGGTAGCCTGCTGCCCTACCGCATCGACCTGTTCGACGACGAGATCGAGACCATCGCCACCTTCGACGTAGATACCCAGCGCACCTTGTACCCGGTACCGGAGATACGCCTGCTGCCGGCACGCGAATTCCCGATGGACGAAGCCGGACAGGCGCGCTTCCGCCAGAATTTCCGCGACCGTTTCGAGGGCGACCCGTCCAAGTCGCGCATATATAAGGATGTAAGCAAGGGCATCGCTCCGGCAGGCATCGAGTATTACCTGCCGCTGTTCTTCGAGAAAACTGCCACGCTGTTCGACTATCTGCCCAAGAACGCCACGCTGTGCCTGCATCACGATGTGGATGCGGCGATCGCCAGTTTTGGCAAGGACGCAGCCTCGCGCTACAACCTGCTGCGTGGCGATCCGCAGCGGCCGTTGCTGGAGACGAGGGAACTGTTCCTGGATGGGGAGCAGTTTTTTATCAGAGCGAAAGAATTTGCGCGGGTGGATATCGTCGCCAACAATCTGCAAACCGTTTGCTCAACACTCCCCAATCCCGTTCGTCCTGAGCCTGTCGAAGGAACGAACGGCGCACAGCACGGAATTGGTGAAACACCGTCCATGCTTCGACAGGCCCAGCACGAACGGCTTAATAAAGAGTCAGCAGCAAACACGGCGAAAAACGTAACCTCTTGCTCTACGAGCGCAATTCCCCCTATCGCCGTAGACCGCAAGGCCGAAGTCCCCACCCACGCCTTCCAGAGCTTCCTGCAGACCTACACCGGACGCGTGCTGCTGCTCGCCGACAGTCTCGGACGCCGCGAGATCATGTCCGGCTACCTGAAGGAGTACGGCCTCACGCCTGCGGTGTGCGAAGACTATGCATCCTTCCTGGCGGGCAAGGACAAATTCATGCTCGGCGTCGGCCCGGTGCAGATCGGCTTCGGCCTGCCGGACGACAAGCTCGCCATCGTCACCGAGACCGAACTGTATGCCGCCCAGCCCAGAAGCCGCGCCGCGCGCGCCGCAAAGAAGAGCAACGTCGAAGGCATGCTGCGCGACCTGTCCGAGCTCAAGCCGGGCGATCCGGTGGTGCACGAGCAGCACGGCATCGCGCGCTATCAGGGTCTGGTGAACCTCGACCTCGGCGAGGGAGAGAACGAATTCCTGCTGCTGGAATATGCGGGCAGCGACAAACTGTATGTGCCCGTATCGCAACTTCACGTGATCAGTCGCTACAGCGGCGGCGCGCCGGAAGCCGCTCCCCTGCACAAGCTGGGCAGCGGCGCGTGGGACAAGGCCAAGCGCCGCGCCATGCAGCAGGTGCGCGACACCGCCGCCGAGTTGCTGAACATCTACGCCCAGCGCGCCACGCGCAAGGGCCACGCCTTCAAGCTCACCTATCACGACTACGAAGCCTTCGCCGCCGGGTTCGGTTTCGAGGAGACTCCCGACCAGGCCGCCGCGATCGAAGCCGTGCTGCTCGATCTGCAGTCCGGCAAACCCATGGACCGGCTCATCTGCGGCGACGTGGGGTTCGGTAAGACGGAAGTTGCGTTGCGCGCCGCCTTCGTCGCGGTGATGGACGGCAAACAAGTCGCGGTGCTGGTACCCACCACGCTGCTGGCCGAACAGCACTTCCAGAATTTCTCCAACCGTTTCGCCGACTGGCCGATCAAGATCGCTGAGTTATCGCGCTTCCGCTCGGCCAAGGAAGTGACGCAAGCATTGAAAGATCTGGCCGAAGGCAAGCTGGATATCGTCATCGGCACACACAAGCTGATCCAGAAGGACGTGAAGTTCCACAACCTGGGTTTGGTCATCCTGGATGAGGAGCACCGTTTCGGCGTGCAGCAGAAGGAACGACTCAAGGCGCTGCGCGCCGAAGTGGACGTGCTCACGCTCACCGCCACGCCGATTCCGCGCACGCTGGCGATGTCGCTGGAAGGCCTGCGCGATTTCTCGGTGATCGCCACCGCGCCGCAGCGCCGCCTTTCCATCAAGACCTTCGTCAGCGGCTTCAGCCAGGGCATCATCCGCGAGGCTGTGCTGCGCGAACTCAAGCGCGGCGGGCAGGTGTATTTCCTGCACAACGAAGTCGACACCATCAACAACATGCTGGAGAAGCTGGAGACCCTGCTGCCGGAAGCACGCATCCGCGTGGCACACGGGCAAATGGGCGAACGCGACCTGGAAGCGGTGATGCGGGACTTCACCCACCAGCGCTTCAACGTTCTGCTGTGCTCCACGATCATCGAGACCGGCATTGACGTTCCCACGGCCAACACCATCATCATGAATCGCGCCGACCGCTTCGGTCTCGCGCAGTTGCACCAGTTACGCGGCCGCGTCGGCCGTTCGCACCACCAGGCCTACGCCTACCTGCTGGTGGACAGCATGGACGGCCTCACCGCGCAGGCGAAGAAACGCCTCGAAGCGATCCAGGCGATGGAACAACTGGGCAGCGGCTTCTTCCTCGCCATGCACGATCTGGAAATACGCGGCGCGGGCGAAGTGCTGGGCGAATCGCAAAGCGGCGAGATGCAGGAGATTGGCTTCAGCCTCTACAACGATATGCTGAGTGCCGCGATCTCCTCGCTCAGGCAAGGCCACGAGCCGGACATGGCGCACCCGCTGGGGGTCACGACCGAGATCAACCTGCACACGCCTGCGTTGCTGCCGAACGACTACTGCGGCGACATCCACCAGCGTCTGGTAATCTACAAGCGACTCGCAAACTGCAACACGCAGGAAGACCTGGACGACATGCAGCAGGAACTCATCGACCGCTTCGGCCTGCTGCCCGAACCCGCACAGATACTGCTCGACAGCCACCGCTTGCGCATCCTCGCCAAGCCGCTCGGCATCAGCAAGGTGGATGCATCATCGGAGGCCATCGTCATCCAGTTCGTGCCCAACCCGCCCATCGACCCGATGAAGGTCATCACCCTGATCCAGAGCAAGCGGCATATCAAGATGGCGGGACAGGACAAGCTGCGGATCGAATTGAAATATGGGGATTTGCAGCAGCGGGTGCTGGCGGTCAGGAATTTCTTTGGTGAGTTGAAGTAGTTTGTGCAATAAACGTAGCGCATTGCACCGGAAGCATACAAAACATATGGCGGGCTGTTCGTCCTGACTATGTGAGAGTTACCTACCAATATCGAACTTCCCTCCTAAATGCTTCCTTGGCCTCTGCAATCGACTTAAAGCTTGGCAGACATTTTTGGATCAAAACCTCAACCGGCAAATACCGGAATTCGCCAGTACGGGAGAAATATATTCCGACATCGCTTATTTCAAATGCGTCTAATGATTCATCGTGAAGCAAGACGTAGCCAATCAACTGACGAAGATATTCCATCACCAATGGTTTAACCGTGGCCTTAATATCGGTCAGTATTTTCTTTTCATTTTGTTGAATCACACAGTCGAAGTCGGCACCATCGACCAGTCCTTGGTTGGCCAGCGCTTTACCGTTAACAGTAAACTTCGAATGGCGCAGCTCTCCATCATGATTATTTGATGAATCAATAAAAATACGGGTTATTGCTAGCACATCTTGAACATATAAATCCCAATTCAACTTCTCGAAACAATATTCATCGAACAACCACATCACGGTTCTTTCGTCGGCGTCAGAGCCACAGCGTAGATTTCCAATTGATTTCTTCTTCTCATACGATATTTCCTGCCAGAAAAGACGTGGCAACCGACCTGAACGATATAAGCTGATCGCCATAGCTAATGCAGTAGCTGAATATATGGCGAGTTCATCGACAGGTCGTCCATCCAAATAAATACGAGCTATTTTTTCAAACAATATATATTCACAAAATGCAGTGCTTTCGATGCCACCCTCACTACCGATGGGAATGCGGATACTGCGTTCAACTGAGCTGAAATCAAAGAAGTTGTTATTTGCAATGTATCGAATCAGGTAATCAGTAGTAATACCCACGTACTGGAAGTACGAGCGGGATGGAGACTCTAACAATGGCTCGATAGGAGTTTTTGAACTTTGAATCCATTTGAGGCATTCCTTAGCACCAGCCTTATCTTCGTATTTCATAAAAAATTGACGAACTGGTGAATCTTTATAGCGAAGCTGACTAGTTAAGCTCATATGGGTTTTCCACTAATGAACGACGTAAGGGATAGGGTCTGGACTTTGCTTCGATACCACTTAGCGAATCAGACGCACTGTGCATTTCTTGCTGATATCGATGCCATACTCAAACAGTTTTTTTCTGTGCCGGTAATATGTGCTCTTGGGTAATGTGCCAAAGACAACAGCTTCTCTTCTTACATCAATGCCTTCGTACCAACTAACAGCCGTAAGTGAGTAAGGCAAAGGTATGTCATTAAGGATTTTCTTGATGAAGTCAGGGCATGGGCCGGTTGGTGGGCCAAGGTCCGGGTATTCGATGATTTTCTCAACAACAAACAAACCCATGCCTTTAGGCAGACGCTTGATCTTTCGGTAGGCCTCGGCAGCAGTTTCAAACCAATTCGCTTCGAACTGAGAAAATACAATCTTGTTCTCAGCAGAAAGATAAGCTGGGGTTTTCCTTCCGTGCCAATACACATGGATTTCGTAGTATTCAAAATACAGTTCTGTAGCGGAAGAATTAACGGGTGTGCTCATAAAGGAATTTAAGGGCTCATGTTCGGATTGTTTTCACGCCGCCAACAACTCAACACTCAACTTCTTCCCCAACACCGCCGCCGCACTCGCTAGTGTGGTCAATGTGAGACTGGTGTCATTCTCGTCCAGCAGACGGTTCAGCGCGGCACGGCTGGTGTGCATCTTTTTCGCCATCGTGGCCTTGTTCAGGTTTTGCGCTTTCATTTCCTGTACGATCTGCCATGTGATGACGCGCTTGACGGCGACTGCGGTCGCTTCGTCCAGTGTGGCGTTCTCGGACAGGAATTCATCAAAGCTGCTACCGAAGTTTTTCTTGCTCATGTTCGATCATTCCAATAGTTTGGATGCCGCCGCTGGTGTGCTACGGCGATGATGTAGATACGCTCACCTTTGCTGCGATAGACGACTGAGTATGGAAATCGGCGGACGACAACGCGGCGGAATCCATCTGAAATTGGCGCACCAATCTCTGGGTGAGAAAATGCAAACGCAACTGCGGCTTGCACTTCGATAGCGAATTCCAAACCCAGCCCCGGAAATCTACCATCATAAAAAGTGCCGATCTTTCGAATTCGGCACGGGCCTTGGGGTGGAACTGGGGTTGGTTCACGAAAGCTTGCGGCGGATATCGGCAAATACTTCCGTTGCGGGAATCAATTTAACATCACCTCGTTCGATCTCTGCCCAGCGTGCTTTGATCTCGGCTTCCCATTCTTGGCTGACATCGCCGCTATCGGTTGGCTCAAGGGTCTCAAGCAAAAAGCTTGCGAGCTGTGCACGCTCTTCCGAACCTAGCTGTTTAGCCTGTGCTTGTAGTTCTGCAAGTTTGGCTGACATGACTGACTCCTTTAAAAGTTAATGATCCCACGATAGGAGGATTCAAACTTGCAGTCAAGACATAGGCCAATGGCCGTTGGGCATATCGAAGCCACTACGTGGGCACGAAGTGCCCACGTAGTGGCTTCAGGCTTTGACTTTTCCTCCCCCTCCCCTGTGCGCCGCCTCGATATTTCGCCAACAAGCGGGGGTTTAGGCGAGCACTGTCCGAGCTCCGCAGTGGGGCATGTTTTGTGTGCCCCACCAGGGCGAGTTGCGCAGCCCCGCTTGTTGGCGAAATATCGAGGGAACCTCGAAGGGGCGGCAAACCGGGGTCGCCTTCTTTTTGGTTACTTTTTCTTTGGCGAAGCAAGAAAAAGTGACTAGCTGTCGGGCTACCCCCGACGGTTTTTGTTTTGATGTTGGGTTACGCGATAAAACCGCTAACCCAACCTACGAAAAATAAAACCCCGCTCACTTGATCATCGCCGCAACCACCGTTGCCAACGACGTCGTCGGCCGGCCGATGACCTTGCTCAGTTGATGACCATCATCGAACAGCCCGCCTTTGGAAGCGCCCGTGTCGGAATCGGAGAGCAAGTCAGCAACCACTTCCGGCAATCCCACTTTGACCAGCACGTTCTTGTATTCCGCTTCCGGCAGGTTCACGTAGCCGATGTTCTTGCCAGATTGGCGCGCTATCTCCGCCGCAAGTTCGGCCAGCGTATAAGCGGTATCGCCCGCCAGTTCATAGACTTTCCCGGCCTGGTTGTCTGCGACCAGCACCGCCGCATCGGCTTCGGCATAGTCGGCGCGCGTAGCCGATGAAATGCGGCCATTACCCGCACAGCCATACACGGCACCGTGCGCCAGTGCGCCAGGAATGCCCGCCGTGTAGTTTTCGGTGTACCAACCATGGCGCAGCAATACGGATGGAACACCGGATGCACGGATATAGTCCTCTGTCTCTTTATGTTCCGCGGCAAGACCAAGCGGCGAGGTATCGGCGCGCAATACGCTGGTGTAGGCAAACAACTTCACGCCCGCCTTTTTGGACGCGTCGATGACGGCGCGGTGCTGTTTCGCGCGTTGCCCGATCTCGCTGGATGAGATCAGCAATACCTTGTCCGCGCCTTTCAGCGCAGCCTCCCAGCTTGCGGGCTCGCTGTAATCGGCGTGGCGCACCTGCACGCCCGATGCGGCAAGATCTTTGGCCTTTTCCACGTTACGCACTGCGGCAACGATGCTCGATGCGGGGACTTTCTTCAACAATGCCTTGATAACCAGGTGGCCCAATTGGCCGGTGGCTCCAGTAACGACGATCATGATGCTTCCTCTCTTTGATGATGATTGATTTGGGGAAGCGAAGCATATCCATTACAATTACTTTTAGTAAGTACGCACAAAAAGGTAAGTGACATGGCCAGAATGGATAACGGAAAACTGGGCGCCAAGATGCGGCGGGGGGAAATCTTCGCAGTGGAATGCCCATCGCGCGACATACTCAAGCATGTGACCAGCCGCTGGGGCGTGCTGGTACTGGTTGCATTGATGGAAGGCACGCACCGTTTCAGCGACCTGCGGCGCAAGGTGGGCGGTGTGAGCGAAAAAATGCTGGCGCAGACGCTGCAACAACTGGAGCAGGACGGTTTCATCAACCGCGTCTCGCATCCGGTGGTGCCGCCGCATGTCGAGTACACGCTAACCCCGCTGGGAGAAGGGGTCGGGAGTCAAGTGGAGTCGCTGACCGACTGGATCGAGATCAATCTGCCGAAGATCATGACTGCGCAACAAAAACGTGCGGTCTGAGCCGGGATGTTCTTCTTGCCCCCCACCTAACTCAGCCCTCGACATTCCAGCACGCAGGCATACCGGAGGGCATGCAGCAGGAACTCGTCGACCTCTTCGGTTCGCTGCCCGAACCCGCAAAGCCGCTGCCCCACAGTCACCGGTACCGCAATCCCACCCCGAATCCGTGCAAGAACATTCTTGTGCCGGATTCGGGATTTCACCTCCGGCTTGAATTAAAATGCACCGCTTTCGATCTTGATTGAACCGCTCCCGCAAGGGAAACCATTTGAACATGAACCTCATCCTTCAAGCCATCCACGAAATCCCTTCCTCTCAGGCCGAACATCTCGCCCAGCTTTCCAATGCCTCACGCATCGAGCAGATCGCACCACACTTGTATCGCCTGCGCGAAGCAGAACCGCACGCCGATATCGCTGCCTATTGCTTTCAAAACCAGCTCGACTACGGCTTTGTGCCCCGGGACAAGCGTTTGTCCGATTTCGGCCTGATGGTGATGGATATGGATTCGACGCTGATCAGCATCGAGTGCATAGACGAGATCGCCGACATGCAGGGACTGAAGCCGCAAGTGGCGGCGATCACCGAATCGGCGATGCGCGGCGAGATCGATTTTGCGGAGAGCCTGCGCCGCCGCGTGGGCTTGTTGAAAGGGCTGGACGAAGGCGCCTTGCTGCGTGTGTATGACGAACGGCTGAAGCTCAATCCCGGCGCGGAGATCATGCTTGCGGGACTGAAGAGGCACGGCGTCAAGACCTTGTTGGTATCCGGCGGGTTCGTGTTCTTCACCGAGCGCCTGAAAGCCCGTCTCGGCCTCGATTTCGCCCATGCCAATGAACTTGAGATCGCGAATGGCAAGCTTACCGGCAAGGTGTCCGGCAAGATCGTGGATGCGCAAGGCAAGGCGGACTGGCTGAACCACGTGCGCGAAGAGCTGGGATTGAAGCAGGAACAGGTCATCGCCATGGGCGACGGCGCGAACGATCTGAAGATGATGGCGCAGGCGGGCGTCAGTATTGCCTACCACGCCAAGCCTGTCGTTCGCGAGCACGCCAGCTATTCGCTGAACTTCGTCGGGCTGGACGGACTAGTCAATCTGCTGGACCACTAGACTGCCCGGATCACGGGATTTCAACCGGGTTTGGGCGTGCTAGAGTGCAGGGAAATTCTCAACCTTGGCAGAAAGGATAGTCATGCAGGACGTGATCTTGAAGCTGGTGGATGTACCGATGGTGCGAATGTTCGTTCTGGCCGGCATCATCTTCCTGATGATCGCGGTGCTGGGCAAGATCGAGGGCAAGATCGAACCGGGCAGCATCGGTCGCATTGGTTCGGCCATCCTTGGCGTTGTCCTGATCGCTATTGGGATCATGATGCAATACGGCGAAACGCATGATGTGTATGCCAAATTGCCGCCAAACATGATCGCGGCCCTTCCTCCGCAAACTGTCATCTCCGTCCCCGCCAGCGCGCCCGCCAATGTCGAAACGACCACCATCAAGGTTCTCTCGGGCACCTATGGCCGCAACTGCAACGCCAAGGCAGGCAATGCGACTGCTCCGCTATCCAAGGCATGCGACGGCCGCGGCAGTTGCGATTTCAGCATCGACACTTCGGTACTGGAAGACCCCGCCCCGAATTGCAGCAAGGATTTTGCGGCCGAATGGAAATGCGGCAGCGGCAATGCGGTCTATTCCGCAGCCCTGTCCAGCCTCACCGGCAAGAACGACAAACTGCGGTTGAACTGCGCCAACTGAAATTCCACCATAAACTCGACGAATTCCCTGCGGCACTCGCAGGGGAAGAGATCGGCCGGGCGGCCCGGCCGACCCCAAACGCTGATGCAGGCGAAGTATCTGATATGGATGGCCTAAATTGGTTTTTGACCCTCTATTTGAAATGGGCATGTGCGCTGCAGTAACCACGCTCCCGACTCAAGTCAATCCATTTCAGCAATGTTTCAATTAATAATCCACTTGAAAAAAATCTCCCATGGCACTACAGTTAGTCGCAAATCAGCCGACCAACCACTAGATATAGTGGTTTTGCCTTTCCTGCCCCGCGGGCAGCGCCATCAC
Source organism: Sideroxydans sp. (assembly GCA_027310665.1). GTDB lineage: Bacteria > Pseudomonadota > Gammaproteobacteria > Burkholderiales > Gallionellaceae > Sideroxyarcus. The sequence goes on from DAIDAJ010000115.1 coordinate 28,960, forward strand.
AGGGAGTAATATAATGTTCGATACCGAAAGCGTTTCGCCCTCAATTTCTTCCCACAGCGATCCAGAAAGCAGTACAACGACCAGTCATGATCCAGAACGACACAAGAACAAACCGGCCCAGGCCGGGGCCGAGGGTGCTGCCATGAGTGGGAAAGGGTCGCACAAGCCGGCCAAAGACCTGAAAGAAAACCCGGCTTCCGAAGGGAACACAGCAATGACACAAGAGATCAGCACCGAAGTGCTGCTGGAAAAATACGCGGAAGCCGACGAGAAATCGGTGCAGGACGTGCGTCGCCGTGTAGCACGCGGTCTGGCGCAAGCCGAAAAGCCCGAACAACGCGCGAAATGGGAACAGGCTTTCTTTGAAGCACAGGAAAATGGTTTCGTTCCGGCCGGCCGCATCAACTCCGCCGCCGGCCTGAAGATACAAGCCACGCTGATCAATTGCTTCGTGCAGCCGGTAGGCGATGCCATTTCCGGCACCAACGACGGCAAGCCCGGTATCTACGACGCCTTGCAGCAAGCTGCCGAGACCATGCGCCGCGGCGGCGGAGTCGGCTACGACTTCTCTTCCATCCGCCCCGAAGGCGCACATGTCAAAGGCACCAATTCGCGCGCCAGCGGCCCAATTTCCTATATGCGCGTATTCGACCGTTCCTGCGAGACCGTGGAATCCGCCGGCGCGCGCCGCGGCGCACAGATGGGCGTGCTGCGCTGCGACCACCCGGATATCGAGAAATTCATCAGCGCCAAGGACCAGGGCGACCTGCGCAATTTCAACATCTCCGTCGGTGTGACCGATGCCTTGATGCAGGCGGTGGAAAATGACCAGGATTTCGAACTCGTGCACTTGGCCGAACCTTCTGCGGCGATCAAGGAGGCGGGGGCGACGCGGCGCGACGACGGCAAGTGGGTATACCGCAAAGTGCGCGCCGCCGATCTGTGGAAACAGATCATCGCCAGCACTTATGACCATGCCGAGCCGGGTGTGCTATTCATCGACCTGATGAACCGCGACAACAACCTGTCCTATTGCGAGATCATCGAGGCGACCAATCCCTGCGCCGAACAACCTCTTCCGCCCTACGGCTGCTGCTGCCTCGGCTCCATCGACCTGACGCGGATGGTGAAGAATCCGTTCTCGAAGCATGCCGGCTTTGATTACGAGCCTTTCAAGCAGATCGTGCGCGTCGCGGTGCGCATGCTGGACAACGTGCTGGACGTGACCGCCTGGCCGCTGCCCGAACAACAAAAGGAAGCGCAGAACAAGCGCCGCGTCGGCCTGGGCTTCACCGGTCTGGGCGATGCGCTGGTGATGCTGGGTTTGCGCTACGACACGGATGAGGCGCGCGCCTTTGCCGCCGACATCTCGCGCATCATGCGCGACGAGTCCTATCTCGCCTCGGTGGACCTGGCTATCGAGCGCGGCGCTTTCCCGCTGCTGGACGCCGACAAGTATCTCGCCGCACCGCGCTTCGCATCGCGCCTGCCGGACGAGATCAAGAGCAAGATACGCAAGCACGGCATCCGCAACAGCCACCTGCTTTCCATCGCCCCTACCGGCACCATCTCATTGGCCTTTGCCGACAACGCCTCCAACGGTATCGAGCCGGCCTTTTCGTGGTTCTACACGCGCAAGAAGCGCATGATGGACGGCTCGACCAAGGATTACTCGGTGGAAGACCACGCCTGGCGCGTGTTCAAGCAGCAGGGCGGCGATGTATCGAAGCTGCCGTCGGCCTTCGTCACGGCGCTGGAGATCACCGCCATCGATCACATGAAGATGGTCGCCGCCGTCGCGCCCTACATCGACACCTCGATCAGCAAGACCGTCAACGTTCCTGCCGATTATCCGTACGAGGATTTCAAGGACCTTTACACCGAGGCGTGGAAAGCCGGACTGAAAGGCTTGGCGACCTATCGCCCCAACAGTGTGTTGGGTTCGGTACTTTCAGTCACCCCCGAGAAAAAAGAAGAGCAGCCGCAGGATTTCGTGTTCGACCAGGACAGGCGCATCGTGCTGGATGCTGCGCCCAACCCCGCCCTCGCCTCGTTGCGCTGGCCCGGGCGCCCCAATCTCACCGCCGGCAGCGAGGGTTGGGTGTCACAGGTGGTGAAGCATCCGCTCGGCAGCTTTGTCACCTTTGTTTCACACACGACCAACGGTCACAACCATCCATTTGAAGTCTGGGTGAACGGTTCGGAGCAGCCGCGCGGACTCGGCGCGCTGGCCAAATCGCTGTCCATGGATATGCGCACGCGCGACCCGGTATGGGTGCGCATGAAACTGGAAATGCTGATGAAAACCGCCGGCGACGATGCCTTCGACATGCCCATGCCGCCTGATGGCGAAGTGAAACGCATGCCCAGCCTGGTGGCCGCATTCGCACATCTGCTGAAATACCGCATCGAAGCGCTGGGGGCGTTGGAAGTCACCGATGGGGTGACCACGCCGATGATGGATGCATTGTTCGCAAAGAAAGAACCCAAGACAGGTACCGATGGCACCATGAGCTGGACGGTGGACATTTCCAACGCGGGCAGCGGCGACGACTTCGTGCTCGGGTTGAAGGAACTGGTGCTGCCGGACGGACAGCGCCGCCCCTACGCGATGTGGCTGTCCGGCGTGTATCCGCGCGCACTCGACGGACTGTGCAAGGTGCTAAGCCTGGACATGCGCGTGATCGATCCGGCCTGGATCGGCATGAAGCTGCGCAAGCTGCTCAACTTCGGCGAACCGCTGGGCGATTTCATGGCACGCGTGCCCGGCAGCAACAAGATGGAAAGCTACCCTTCGACCGTCTCCTACGTCGCCAAGCTCATCATCCACCGCTATTCGATGCTCGGCATCCTCGACGAACACGGCTACCCGGTGCAACAAATGGGCGTGCTGGAGATCCCGGAAGGACAGATCAAACCTACCGGCATCAAATCGATCGTCGGCAAAGTGTGCAAGGAATGCGGCAACGCCACGCTGATCAAGAAGGACGGCTGCGAATTCTGCACAAGTTGCGGCGCGATTGGAGCGTGCGGTTAAATTTGTGTGTGCAGGTGATGGAATGGCGGGGTGATTTGTTTACACAAATTTGAAGCACATCACCTTGGCCGCCGGCATTACAACCTGGCGAGCCATTCCAGCACTTTGCCGCGTCAACGGCCCGCTTGAAAACCCAATCGCAGATTTCATTGATCAGCCCCAGGTGTTCAGCGACCGGAATGAGCAGTGACAGGCTATGGCCCTTGGAAGATTCCTCCGGCGACAGGCGTAGCCTCTACCAGGCGCGCAGGATTCAGTCCTGTTTCTTTCCGCCCCTATCCTTAAATACCGAAAATGTCTGGGACGATTCGGGCACATCGCCAGGCTGAAGCGGGCGCTCGGTAATCATGAATTCAGATGTAACAATCTTCCCCATGCGAAATATCTTCAAATGAAGTTTTTTTCCGATATGCACCGTATTCAGTCCGCGCTGCAAGCTTTCGCCATCTTTAACCTCAATACCGTTGATGGCGACAATGATGTCGCCACCGAGAATCAGGGAACGTAACCCGACTTTCACCGGTAGGCGCCCCCCTGAGATTCCAGCCATATACGCGGGACTGTCTTGCTCGACCGACTCGACAAGAAATCCATCAGTCAGTGGCAAGGCAAAAATTTGTCTTAGCTCTCCGTCGATCATGCTTCCATCGATCCCAAACCATGGACGAATGACCCTGCCATCCTTGATGAGAGAACCAACAACTGAGCGGGCCAGATTGGACGGGATGGCAAAACCGATGTTTTGTGCATTGCCCAGGATTTCGCTTGCGATGCCTATGACTTCCCCGCATCGGTTAAGGATCGGCCCTCCCGAGCTTCCGGGATTGATCGGCGTATCAGTCTGAATCATTGGCTGAGCGAGCAGACGAGGACGGTCAGGAAGGATACGATTAATCGCGCTGACAATACCGCTGGTGATCGTCTGACCGAGCCCCATCGGATTCCCAATCGCGATTACCGCATCTCCCGGGCGAATGGCATCGGAATCTCCCAGTTCCAGTACTGGAAGCGTCCCGCGACTGGGTTCTGGAATTTGGAGGACGGCAAGATCATAGATTGGATCAGAGCCCAATAATTTGACAGGCAAGGTCGTACCGTCGTCCAACGTCACATTCAGGACCTGGGCTCCGAAAACCACATGCGAGTTAGTCAATATCAAGCCATGATTGTCGATAATGAATCCCGATCCTGTCGAAAGTTGGATGCGATCTTCATCACGATAAGGATTGATCGTCAGCGCCGTAATACGAACTACCGCTGGCGACTTTGACTCATACAATTGAGCCGTTGATTGATTGCAATCCGTTGCCGCAATCGCCGGAGTGGCTGAAGAAATAGCAAAAACGAGAAATAGCGCCCTCGTTATCGGATAGCTTGATACTCCCCACTCTGTATCGGGAATGTCACATGGCAGGCGTGCTGTTGCGGCCAAGGCAGTTGGGGTTTGGGCATTCGTTTCATTTATGTTCATTTACTTATCCTTTCCCCATCTGGTGCAAAAAGCACTTTTGCGATGTGCCGCTTGTTCCAATTCCATAGCATTAATTCTTCAGAAGCATGTTGACGATATATGTTCATCCGGGCATGAAGAATTCGACACTCGAATGATGTCACGCTGAACGTTTATTCCGGTCTGCCGGTGGTTGCACGTCCACGCATCACTGCATACCGGGTCACAAATGAGTCATTGGTCGAGTTTGTGTTGGATGATTTTGCGGAATCGAGCGCGCATAAATCGAACCGGGATGTATCACCGACGACACGTAGTATCCGGCCAGGCTTGCCAGCACGAGAGCCGGCACCAGGCCGTAGCCGGAGGTCATTTCGCTGATCATCACCACCGCCGTGAGCGGCGCATGGGTGACGGCGGCGAGGAAAGCGCTCATGCCGGCCAGTGTGAAAGCCGTCATCGATGCGCCGGGCAATGCAAGCTGTGCCACGCCACCGGCAAGTGTGCCAAGTGCCGCACCAACGAAGAGCGTGGGCGTAAATACCCCCCCCACCGCTCCGGAACCTGAAGTCAACACGGTGGCAATGACTTTTAACACCAGGATGAGCAGTACGCTCTGCCACAACCATGACTCATGCAACAATGAATTCACAACTGCGTAACCATTACCCCACACTTCCGGGCGGATTACCGAAAGTCCGCCAACCGCCCATCCGGCAAGCCCCATCTTCAGCCACAAAGGCATACGCAGTTGAGCCAGATTCCGGTGCGTATAATTCAATGCGACAATAAACACAGGCCCCAACAGGCCGGCGGCGAGACCGACAGCAACAACCAGCAACAGCTCCGGCAGGCTTTGCAGAACGCCGGGAGACGCTGCAAAAATGGGACCAACGCCGCTCACGTTGCGCACCACAGAATCGGCAATCGCCGCCGCCAGCAGCAGAGGGCCGAAGCTGATTACGCTGATGCCGCCGAGGACAATCTCGGCGACAAAAAGGGCACCTGCAATCGGCGTGTTGTAAGCACCGGCGAGCCCTGCTGCCGCACCACAGGCCACCGCAAAACGGCCTTCAACAGCGGAAAGATGCATGACTTTTCCCAATAGACCGCCGGATAATGCCGCCAGTTGCACCATGGATCCTTCACGTCCGATCGAGCCGCCCGAAACAACCGTCGCGGCGGATGCTGCTGATTTCAGCAGCGATGAGCGCAAAGGAATTGTGCTGCCGGCAGCGATGGCCTCCATGTAATCCGCACCAGTTTCATTGTTTCCTCGCCAGAGAACGTATTGCAGCACCAACCCGGCAACGAGGCCGCCCAACGCTGGTACGACAGCACGTATTACAGGAGGCAGACGCGCTGCGTCAGCCACCAACCCGTGACGGGAACCGTATAGCACCGCCTCAAGTGCAAGGAGTAATTGATGAAATGCCAGTACCGCCAATGCACCAAGTATTCCAACCACCGCAGCCAGGCACAACATACGCAATAACTGTACGTTTCGTGAAAAGGGCGATGGTGGCTCGAATTCAACTCCATTCGGTGCTGGTGTCATTGTCGTCTTATGCTCGGTCATGAAATGGTAGCCAAGCGCTTTCCTTCAGCATTCAGTGCAAAGACTTCCACACTGAGCATCAACATTAGCAGGGCTTGCATTCCGGCAACAGTGAAAAGATATTTAGTACGAGAAAATTATTCTCTTTGGCATCCAATTTCAAGCAGCCATTTGGTAATTTTCTATCCTGAGTCAGGCTGCAAATCTCGTAACGCCCCCCTTCGGATAGATTCAAAGCGGAAAATTCCTGAGCCGCGACGACAGAGACCAGTCGTTTGATTCATTCGGGCGCTCCCGCCTACACAAATCCCCTAATCTCGCGATGCTATGGTTTCTCGCCCGCAGGTGCCGAACCGGATCCGAGAAATAAAATTTTATTAATAACGGGCTGACACGGTAGTGCTTATATTAGCCGTGTCGCATGCGACCAGTCTGGGGACGATCAATTTTCTTTCTAACTGCGGGGTGCCAAATGAATAAATTGATATTGATGAGCGCGCTGGTGCTGGTACTGGCCGGTTGCGGAAGCATGTCCATGGGTAATGGATACGGCAATTATGAATCCGGTTATCGCGGATTCGGGATGGGCTTCGGCGGCATGGGTTTTCCGGGTATGGGTTTCGGAGGCATGGATGACGATGGCTTTGGAGGAATGGATGATGGCGGTTTTGGTGGCTTCGGCGACGGTGGTTTTGGAGGAATGGGCGACGACGATTGAATCCGGGACAGTCATCTGTACCCCGGCGTATGAGGCGTCACTTTATAAATTCTGAAGGAGTTATTCATGAAAAAAATGCAACTTGCGACAATGCTGATGTCATCCCTGTATTTGGCAAGCCTGGCCGTACCGGCATATGCGGAGGACCAGGCATCGAATACCGAATCCGGCTGCAAGGCACGCCAACATTCCGACCCTGTTGCCAATTCGGAGAAAAATCTTTCGGCTTTCAAAAAGGAACTGAACATCACAGGCGACCAGGAACAGGTTTGGGATGCTTATGCTGAAAAGACCAAGAGCAATGTCAAAGACATCAGAGACCGGATGATTGAAGCGATGCATGACCAGCCGCAGACGGCGCCTGAGCGCTTCGACCGCCATATCCAATTGATGAGGAACCGCCTGGCGAACTTCGAAAAGATGGACGACGCGCTCAAGCAGCTTTATGCGGCATTGACTCCGGAACAGAAGGCCATTGCCGATCGTCATTTTTCAAGATTGCGCCATTGAATCGAACTTGAGCGAGGCCCGACGTCAGGCGGGCTGGAACTGGTATAGCCATGTTTCGGTGATTGTCTGATCTCCACTTCGGAGAAAAAGACGTATTTCAACCGGCTCTTTTGTCGGGCCCAACTCTCCCAGATCAAAGAATGTGCGCCAATGCCCCGGCATCCCGTCGGGCACAGCCTCGGCCCTGATCCGGCTCAGCTTGCCGCGCGTGGCCGACACAACCACTTCGGGAATGACACCTGAGGCAAGCTGGTCAAGCGCTCCGCCCTTGAATTCGACCACGAATTTATGCACTCCCGGTGGACGCTTCGCCGGCTCGCCCCCTCGTCCGATACGGGTAGCCACGCAACGCGCAAGGGAAGTCTTGAACGGCTCTTGCGCCGTCCAGTGCAGACGATAGCGCAAACGGTAACTGGAGCCTGCGGTCGCTTTTTCGCGCGGGACCCACATCGCGCCGATGTTGTCGTAAAGCTCCTCGTCGGTGGGTTGTTCGACGAGTTGCACCGAACCTTCACCCCAGCCTTCGAGCGGCTCGACCCACAAGCCGGGGCGGCGCTCGTAATGAACGGCATCCAGGTATTCGCCGAATTCGCGTTCGCGCTGCATCAGGCCGAATCCGCGTGGATTGTTGTCGGCAAAGGCCGACACGGTGATGCCGTCAGGTGCGTTGAGCGGACGCCAGATATGTTCATTGGCGCCGGTCCACAGTGCGAGGCCATCCGAATCATGCACTTCCGGTCTCCAGTCCGTCTGCTTCGTCTTGTCTTTTCCGGAAAACCAGTACATCGAAGTGAGGGGAGCGATGCCGAAGCGGGAAACGTCCCGCCGCATGAACAAGTTTGCTTCGACGTCCATCACCACTCCTTTTTCCCTGGTCAGGACGAAGCGGTAGGCGCCGGTGATGCTCGGGCCGTCAAGGAACGCATAGACGACCACCGAATTGGATATGCCGCTGGCGGATTCAAAATAGAAGCGGGTGAAAGCCGGGAATTCCTCCGTCTTGCCGAATTCCACCGTATCGATGGCGATACCGCGTGCCGACAGGCCGTACTGGTACTCGTCGCCGATGGCACGGAAATAGGAGGCGCCCAGGAACGCGACCCAGTCGTTGTGCTGCCAGTCGAGGTGCGACTGATCGCCGAGACGGCTTTCCTGGATGCGGAAGCCGGCGAAGTGCGTCTGCGGCCCGAGGCGTTGGGCGGGACTGTCCGCTGGCATGTCGAAATTACGCTTGTCGAACAGGATCTCGCGCGCCAGTCTATGGTCCTGCTTTGCGCTTGATGACTTGTCCAGCCGGTACATCCTGACCGAGTTCTGAAAGAAGCATCCCGGCTGAAAGAATTGGACGGGGTACTGCCCGGGGCCGCTGGCGAAGAGCGCATCATCGGGCTTGAAGTGGATCTTCCCGTGAGCCTCCCAATCGATCTGTTCCAGAATATCCCGATCCGGTTGCAGCTCCGGCTGGAAAGGCTGTTTCGACAATCGCCTGGCTTCCTCGATCAAGCCTTCCCAGGAAAAATCGGCAGCCTTGCCCAGCGCCAATCCCGATTCGGCGGCCAAAACATTGGACCAGGGAAGCGCTGCAGAAGCGGCTGCGGTAGCCAGCAGGCCAAGGAATTTTCTGCGATCGAATTCTGACGACATGGAGATCTCGCTGCTTGTTCGGAAATGCCGGTAAGAACCGGCATTCTAGCTTATGCCCAGGCACGCACCAGTATGTTGGGAACGGTACGCTCCTCGGGAGTGAGCAGCCAGAGTTTGCGGCGCAGGGAAAGACCCAGCCCCGATTCGCTCGTCAGCACCGTGATCGGAACCGCAAGCAGCAGTGGCACACCTACCGGCAGCAACCACCATACCGCATTGCGATGGAATAGAAATATCGTTAGCAGCGCGGCAGCGACCGCGGCCATGATGGGCATGAAACGGTGCAACGCATCGCCCCAGCGAACCGACTGCGCTTCGCGCATCGGGGACTTCCACTCCAGACCCAGCCCGGTCAGCGCGGTGACGACGAACAGCGTATGGGCGACCATGCGGATCGGGGCTTGCAGGGCGGAAAGGACCGCTTCGAGCGCCGCGCTTTTGGCCAATGCCGCGCTGCCTCCATATGCCGCCTGCTCGCCGCGTTTCAGGATCGCCACCACTGCCATGACGCGAGGCAAGAACAACAAGGTCAGCGTCAGGGCCCACAGCAGTTCCAGCGTGGAAGAAATGCCCAGCCAAGGGAACATCAGTGCGACTGAGGTCTGCGGTTCCAGCAGCCGCAGGCTCAAGCTGACCAGCAGGAAACCGAGCCACAAAGGAGCGGATACATAAGACATGGCGCCCGTGAACAACATGGCTCGGTGGACGGCCTGGAAACCCGGCTCGGTGATCAGGCGGAAGTTCATCAGGTTGCCCTGGCACCAGCGACGATCGCGCTGCAATTCTTCCATCAGGTTGGAGGGTTGCTGCTCGTAACTGCCTTCCAGGTCGGTCGTGAGCCAGACGTGGTAACCCGCCCGGCGCATCAAAGCGGCTTCCACAAAATCGTGCGAAAGGATCTCGCCCGAGAGTCCGCCCTGGCCCTGCAGCAGATCCAGCGCGCAATGTTCCATGAACGGTTCGACGCGGATGATGGCGTTATGCCCCCAGTAATGGGATTCGCCCAATTGCCAGTACTGCATGCCGGCGGTGAACAGGCGACCGGCCACCCGTCCGGCGAATTGCTGCAAGCGGGCATGCAACGTTTGCACGCCGCAAGCACGAGGCGCAGTCTGGATGATCCCGGCCTGCGGATTCGCTTCCATCATGCATACCAGCGTGGTGATCGATTCGCCGGTCATCACGCTGTCGGCATCAAGCACCACCATGTAGCGGTAGTTACGCCCCCAGCGGCGGCAAAAGTCCGCCACATTCCCTGCCTTGCGGCGCGTGCGGCGCTGGCGCAGCCGGTAATAGAGACGGCAACGGTCACCCAGTTGTTCACGCAAGGTCGACCACTCGGCCAACTCCTGCAGACGCAAATCCACGTTATACGTGTCGGAGAGCACATAGACGTCGAACAGGCCGGCCGCTTCGCTCTTTGCCAGCGACTCGCAGGTCGCGCGCAATCCGGCGAACACGGAAGAGACCGGTTCATTGCATATCGGCATGATGATGGCAGTGCGCGCATCGCGATCCAGGGTGCGCGGATCGAGTCCGGCGAGCGGCAGCGCGTGCGGGTCCGGACGAGACTGCACCCTGAATCCCATCATCGCGGTCACGAATCCGGCCGTCACCCAGCCGAACAGTACGACGAACAAGGCAAGCTGGATGAAGTGCAGAACCGGGTGACTGCTGCTCGCGGTCTGGGTGCAGAACAGGAGGATCGCCGCCACCGCGGTACTCGCGAACACGATGGCCACCAAAGCTGCCCGCCGTCTGGAAGCGGCGGCTTGCCACGCGGGTGCGTCTACACCCGGCTGCGAAACGGCCGCACCGGACAGCGCCAGCCAAAGGCCGCGCCAGAATCCTGTCCAGGGGCGCGGCACCATGCTGCCACGGCGAAGCGGAGGAGCAGTCTTCGTTGACCTGATTACGTTCGGGATGTCGCAAGGTTTCATCTGTAAGGTCACGCAGTCATTATCACGACCTCTAGGCGAGCAACTATCATGCCGCCTTCTGGAAAAATCCCCATCCTGTTGATTTATAGATATGTTATTGCCATCCATCCAGGAAGAACCGGTCCTGCTCTCCTTTATTCGAAGATCACCTGTCGCCTGCCGACGACATGAGGGCCGGAAATATTCATGGATTCAGGTTAAACAAATGAAACTTAACAAAATTGCCTTGTCTCCCAGAGGAGACAACTTAAATAGCTGCCTTCTACTTTCCTTATCACCAGCATGCTCTGCAATTGCATCGTCGCAACCCCGGGAATGTGCGACGCGTCGCTTGGCCGTGCGTTTTGCCACCACCTGTAGTCGACACTGCATCATGCAAGACCCACGTCGCACGTCGCAATAACCCTGTCATTTAAACGCCGAACCTGGCGGGAGACTCCCCCGATCAGCAACTGCGCTGAAGGTATAATTTTCAAGTGGGGAGCGGTGCGCTCCCTTTTTTCCAGGGGGTTACATGAAGTCTTCAAAAATAATTCTAATTGCATGTGCGATATTCTTTTCGCTGGGCGCACAGGCGACACCGGATGTCGTCAGGCTGGGCAACCTGAAGTTCGCCCATTACGGGGCGGTCTCTTACATGAAAGAGATTGCTTCAAAATACAACCTGGTGATCGAGGAAAGGGTCTTTGCCAAAGGTCTCGACATCCTGCCGGCAACCATCGCGGGCGAGATCGATATCGCCGCCAGTGCGCTTGATGCCGCGGTCGCGGGACGCGCCAGCGGAGTGCCTATCTATGTGGTCGCCGGCTTTGCCAAGGGTGGCGCACGCATCGTCGGCCGTCCAGACCTCAATATCAGAACGGTGGCCGATCTCAGGGGCAAAAAAGTGGGCGTGGCGCGCGGTGGCGCGCAAGAGCTGCTGCTGGCCGCCGAGTTGTCCAAGTACAACCTGACCTGGTCCGACCAGCCGGGCAAGGATGTGCAGATCTTCTTCATGCCGTTCGCCGACCTGAACCAGGCGTTGATGCAGAAGAATATCGACGCCATGTGCCAGTCCGAGCCGCAATCCTCGCAGGCAATCAACAAGGGCTACGGCGTGGAAGTGGTGAAACCCTACGACACGCCGATCGGGGAGCCGGTGCGGGTCCTGGTGATGACGGAGAAGATGTACAAGGAGAAGCGCGATGTCGCCGAACGGGTGCTCAAGCTGTTCGTGGAAGCGACCAGGACGTTCCAGGCCAATCCCGGGTTGGCGGAGAAGTATGTGCGCGAGCAGATGTTCAAGAATCAGATCACGCATGAAGACTACCAGGATGCAATGAGCAACGCGTCATTCACATACGATGTCAGCCTTGAGCATGTGCAAGTCACTGCCGACCTGATGAAGAAATATGGCGTTGGCAAGCTGGCAATCGTGCCGGCCGCGAAAGACTGGGTACGCCTTGACCTGCTCGACCAGGCAAAAAAAGAAATGAAGATCAAGTAGCCCGGCGAAACCTTCGATGAAAAATATACTGGCAAGACTATATGCGTCCCTGCAGGGACTTCTGGTGCCCGTCATTCTGCTGGCGATCTGGCAGTACCTGTCCACACACGCGATCGTCAATCCGCAGATACTGCCCGCGCCCACGGCAGTGATCGCGAAATGGTGGGAATATCTGCTGCCGACGGAAGCTTTCGATCCGTCACAATCCGGCTACCTGGCCTGGCTCTTTTCCGGCGAGATGATCCGCGATGCCTACGCCAGCATGTATCGCGTCGTGGTGGGCTTTCTGGTCGGCACTGCCCTGGCCCTGCCGCTGGGGCTGTTGATGGGAGCGAACGAGCGCATCTATAAACTGTTCAATCCCTTGATCCAGATCCTGCGTCCGATCCCGCCCATCGCTTTCATTCCCCTGTCGATACTCTGGTTCGGACTGGGCAACCCGCCCGCGATCTTCCTGATCGTGATCGGCGCATTTTTTCCCGTACTGATGAACACCATCGCCGGCGTGCGCCACGTCGACGGCATCTACATCCGCGCCGCCCGGAGCCTGGGCGCGAGCCAGACCACCATGTTCCTGCGCGTGATGCTGCCGGCCGCGACCCCCTATATCCTGACGGGGGCGCGTATAGGCATCGGCACCGCCTTCATCGTGGTGATCGTGGCCGAAATGATCGCGGTCAACAATGGCCTCGGCTACCGCATCCTGGAGGCACGCGAGTTCTTCTGGTCGGACAAGATCATCGCCGGCATGTTCACGATCGGCCTGCTCGGTCTGGCCATCGATTCGGGCATGAACCGTCTCAACAACTATCTGCTCAAGTGGCACAGAGGAATCGAAAACAATTGACCATGCAGCCACAAATCCATATCAGCAAAGTGAACAAGGTATTCAGCACAGGCGGCCGCGAAGTCGTTGCGCTGGATGACATCAATCTGGAAGTCAGCCCCGGGGAATTCATCTGCCTGCTCGGCCCCTCCGGCTGCGGCAAATCCACCCTGCTCAATGCCATCGCCGGTTTCTCGCCGCCCACCGCCGGGAGCATCATCGTCGACGGCAGCGCGGTGCAAACGCCGGGACCGGATCGCGGCATGGTATTTCAGGAATATGCGCTGTTCCCGTGGATGACCGTGGAGAAGAACATCGCCTTCGGCCTGGAGATCAAGAAACAGCCCAAAGCCCGGATCAAGGAAAAGGTGAGCGAGCTCCTGGATATGCTCAAGCTGCAGGACTTCCGCGACCGCTACCCGAAAGACCTGTCCGGCGGCATGCGCCAGCGCGTTGCAATCGCCCGGGTGCTCGCGCTGGACTCGCCGATCCTGCTGATGGATGAACCCTTCGGTGCGCTCGACTCGCTGACCCGGCGCAACCTGCAGGACGAACTGCTGCGAATCTGGACGGAATTTCAGAAGACCATCATCTTCGTCACGCACAGCATCGAAGAATCCATCTATCTCGCCGACCGCATCGTCGTCATGACCTATCGCCCGGGTACGATCAAGAGAGATGTGAGCGTCGCGATCCCGCGTCCTCGCGATCCGAGTTCAGTCGAGTTCAACGACCTCAAGAAGGAACTGGCACTGCTGGTGATGGAAGAACAGACCCGGCACAATCAGCAGGAGATCAGGATGCCTGCTGCAGACTGAAACGTTGTTGCGCTGGCTTTCTTGCTCACAACCCCATTAGCAGCAACCACAGCGGTAGCGTCAACGCCGCCAGCAAGGTGCTCAGCATCACCTGGGCGGCGATGGTGTTTCCGTCGCCGCCCATGCGCCTGGCCAGCACATAGGACACGGTGGATACCGGCAGCGCCGCCATCAATACCGCGATATTGAAATACACGCCGCTCAGTCCGAACGCCCTGGCCAATCCCCAGGCGATGGCAGGCAACACCAGCAGTTTGACCGCCACCCCATACCACAAGGTACCGGGATGGCTGTGCAATCCCTGCAGGCGCAGTCCCGCACCGACGGCGATCAGTCCCATGGGCAGCGAGGCCTGCGACAACAGGCCCAGCGTGGTGTTGAGCAGCACCGGCAATGCCAGGCCCGAAAAGCTCAGGGCGATCCCGCTCGCGGTGGAGAGGATCAGGGGATTGCTCAATATCTCCTTGAGCCAGTGGCTTTCGCTGTGGCGCGCCAGCGCGAGCACCGCCGCGACGTTTGCGACGGGGACCATGAAGCCCATCAGCAAGCCAATGGCCGCGAGTCCTTCCTGACCGTGCAGACCTCCCGCGATGGCAAGGCCGACATAGCTATTGAAGCGAAATGCGGACTGGAAGGTTGCCGAGAATACTTTGGACGGCGCATGAAACAGGAACTTTGCGGCGTAGCCCAGCGCGATACCGGCAAGCATGTACAGCATGGCAACGATCAGCATCGGCGTCGCCGCACCCAGATCGATCTTGAAATGCGAGAGGGAATTGAACAGCAGCGCGGGAAAGAAAACGTAGTAGATCACGCGATCCAGCTGCGGCCAGAAATCTTCGCGCATGCCGAACCAGCGGTGCATGGCAACGCCGAGCAGGATCAGCAGGAATATCGGAACGATGGTTTGTGCGACGAACATTCCAGCAGCGGAATCAGCTCGAGCGGCGCACGAATAACGCGGGAATCTGCGCTTTGGGTTTGTTCGCCGAGGGTTCGGCAGGCTTCTTTACGGGTGCAGGTGCACTGGCGCTCGGTTCGTAAGGCTTGTCGAACCAGGGGTCGTGGCTGGGCTTTTTCGGTGCCGGGGCATGGTGCTCGCGGCTGCGCTCCGAATGTTCGGCGCGCGGGGCACGAAGCGGCTTCGCGGCATGCTCGGGCAAGTCGGCACGCTCTTTCGGTATCTGTGTCTTGATGAGTTTTTCGATATCCGCCAGGTATTTTTCTTCTTCCGGAGACACCAGCGAGATCGCGGTGCCCGATGCACCCGCCCGGCCGGTACGGCCGATGCGGTGCACATAGTCTTCGGCAGCATGCGGTATTTCGTAGTTGATCACCATCGGCAGGCTGTCGATATCCAATCCGCGTGCGGCCACGTCGGTGGCGATCAGCACGGCGATCTTGCCCTGCTTGAAGGCATCCAGCGCCTGCATGCGCTCCAGCTGGCTCTTGTCGCCGTGGATGGCATCGGCAGAGACGCCTTCGCGCTGCAACTGTTTGGCCAGACGGCTGGCAGTCAGTTTGGTCTTGGTGAACACGATGGCTTGTTTCGCATCGTCGCCGCGCAACAGTTGCGCAAGCAATTGATGCTTGTCGGCGTGATCGACCAGATAGACCTTTTGCGTGATGTTCTCGGCCGAAGCGTTGCTGCGCGCGACCTCGATCAAGGTCGGGTAGTTCATGAAATCTTCAGAGAGCTTCTTGATCTCGTTCGAGAATGTGGCGGAGAACATCAGGCTCTGTCGCTGCCGCGGCAGCAGGGCCAGGATGCGCTTCAGCGCCGGCATGAAGCCCATGTCCAGCATGCGATCCGCTTCGTCGAGCACCAGCATCTGCACCAGATTCAGTTGCACGGTCTTTTGCTCGATGTGATCCAGCAATCGTCCCGGCGTCGCCACCAGGATCTCCACGCCGGTCTTCAGGTGCGGCGTCTGGGTCTTGATATCCACGCCCCCGAACACCACCAGCGAACGCAGGTTGGTATGCTTCGCGTAAGTTTTGACGCTCTCTTCCACCTGGATCGCCAGTTCTCGCGTCGGCACCAGGATCAGGGCCCGCACCGGATGCTTTGCCGGTGACGTGCTGGAACTCGCGTGAGGCAGCAGTTTTTGCAGCATGGGCAGCGCGAATGCGGCGGTCTTGCCCGTGCCCGTCTGCGCACCCGCCATCAGGTCATGGCCTTCCAGCACCACCGGGATGGCCTGGGCTTGAACCGGAGTGGGTGTGGTGTAACCGGATTCGGTGAGTGCCCTGAGGATTTGGGGCGCCAGCTTCAGATCGGCAAAACTTACGGTGTTCAATGTATCGTTCTCTTCGTATTATTCGGGGCTTTGGATGCCACATTATACGCTCCTGCGCCGATACCGGCCGGGGCAGCCGTTAAGCCCTATAATCGCCTGCCATTACAAGACCTTCCCGCACATGACCTCCAGCAATCCCTTACCCGTCCCTGTCGCCGCCGTCATTGGCGGCGGGCCTGCCGGCCTGATGGCAGCCGAGGTGCTCGCCCGGGGCGGCATGCGCGTCGACGTATATGACGCGATGCCCAGCCTGGGGCGCAAATTCCTGATGGCCGGCAAAGGCGGCATGAATATCACCCATGCCG
Source organism: Sideroxydans sp. (assembly GCA_027310665.1). Lineage (GTDB taxonomy): Bacteria > Pseudomonadota > Gammaproteobacteria > Burkholderiales > Gallionellaceae > Sideroxyarcus. Next base: position 45,552 of record DAIDAJ010000115.1, read on the forward strand.
AACCGTTTGATGTCTTTCTGACCCGCTATGGCGCACACCGCCCGGATATCGAACCGCTTCTGCGCGGCTTCCCGCCCGATGCGTTGCGCGAATGGATACATGGCTTGGGCATCGGCACGCTCGTCGGCACGTCCAACCGGGTCTTTCCCGCCGACATGAAAGCCGCACCCCTGCTGCGCGCGTGGCTGCATCGTCTGCGGGAAAGCGGCGTGCACTTCCATGTCCGGCAGCGCTGGTGCGGATGGGACGATCAGGGCAAGTTGCGTTTCGCGACGCCGGATGGCGAATACGTCATAGATGCCGATGCCGTGGTATTGGCCATGGGCGGAGGCAGCTGGCCACAGCTTGGTTCGGACGGCGCATGGGTACCCCTGCTGTCACAGCGCGCCATTCCGATCGCACCGCTGCGGCCTGCCAACTGCGGCTTCGATGTCGAGTGGAGCACATACTTCCGTGAACACTTTGCCGGCGAACCCCTCAAGTCCGTCGCCGCCACTTTTGGCGACGTGCGCAGACAAGGCGAATGCGTCATTACCGAACATGGCATCGAAGGCGGCTTGATCTATGCGCACTCCGCCGCACTGCGCAACGAGATCGAGCGCGCCGGCCACGCCACGTTGCATCTCGATCTGTTGCCTGACTGGCCACCGCAACGAGTGCAGGACGAAGTGTCGCATCCGCGCGGCTCGCGCTCGCTGTCCAGCCATCTGCAAAGCCGCCTTGGCTTGAAAGGCGTGAAAGCCAATTTGCTGCGCGAGGCATTAAGTGCGGAACAGATGCACGACCCGGCATTGCTGGCGCAGACCATCAAAGACCTGCCGCTGTGCCTCGTTGCCGCGCGCCCGCTGAACGAGGCCATCAGCACGGCTGGCGGCCTCGCTTTTGAGGCGCTGGATGAAAGACTGATGCTCAAGCAAATGCCCGGATTTTTTTGCGCGGGCGAAATGCTCGATTGGGATGCGCCTACCGGGGGATATTTGCTCAGCGCCTGTCTTGCCAGCGGCTACGCCGCAGGCAACGGGACATTGGACTGGCTGCGATCTCCGCCGGAACCGGCGTTGTGACGTTCCCTGAATTTGGCTAAATGCACCCATGCGCTACAATGCGAAAAAGCCATCTCAAAAAGGACAGAATCATGAAGCAATACAGCAAACGCACCGCCTTTATACACTGGCTGATCTTCCTGCTCGTGATCGCTGCCCTTTATCTCGGCCATGAGCTGGATGCAAGCAAGAACACCGCGCAGAAGCTTTCGATGTTTCCGGTGCACTTCCTGATCGGCGACCTGGTATTGCTGCTTGTCCTGCTGCGCATCTATTTCAGGAAAAGGGACGGAGAACCCGCGCCTGCCAACGCAAATCCCCTGCTGAACAAGATCGCAGCAGGAACCCATGTGCTGTTGAATCTTTCGCTCATTGCCGTTGCGGTCTCAGGCGTCGCAACTGCCGCGACCTCCGGCGTGATCGAAGCGCTGAAGAAGGGCGACCCCAACCTGATTCCGGACTTCGACAAGGTCGATGCCAAGGAATTCCACGAACTGTTCATCGGCATCATGCTGTTGCTGGTTGCGTTCCATGTCGCCGCGGCGCTGTACCACCAGTTCGTCGTGAAAGACAAGCTGCTGCGCCGCATCATGGTCAGGCGCTTCTAGAAACCGTTCTTGCACATTTGGCACCGCGCGGCATGATCGCCGCCCTTTGGTAATTTGGATACCTCAATGCTCAAACATCTCCACCTCACATGTGTGGCTCTCAGTTACTCGTTGTTTTTTCTGCGTGGAATATGGATGTTGCGCGACTCTTCCTTGCTGCAACAGCGATGGGTCAAGATCGCGCCGCATATGGTCGACACATTGCTGCTGGCAAGCGCCATTGCACTGGCGTGGCAACTCGGGATTTCGCCGCTCGCCGCTCCTTGGCTGGGAGCCAAGATCATTGCCCTGTTGTTTTATATCGTTATCGGTGCTTACGCGCTGAAACGCGGCAGGACGAAGCGGATCCGTTTCACAGCGTGGCTGGCGGCACAAATGGTGTTCTTTTACATCGTAAGCGTGGCCGTGACACACGACCCGGCACCTTGGCAAACTCTAACAGGAAATATCAGATGAAGATTCCGGCGCGCTACAGCAACCTGCTTTTCGGGGGCATGCTTTCCATCATCATGGTCACCATCATTTCGGGCACAGTGACGCTCATCAATCAGGGATATGACCCGCATTTCTTCACGCGCTGGTTCAGGGGATTCATCACGGCGTGGCCTGTCGCCTTCCCTTCCGTGCTGGTGGTCGCGCCTTTCGTGCGGCGTGTGGTAGCCCGGATCACCGTGTGATCAGCGCTTTTTCCAGCCGACCAGAATAGAAAACACTCCCAGCAACACGAACCAGACCAGCGACCATTCCGGGATGCCGAGCGTCAGGAACGTCCATCCCTTCGCGGCACATTCGCCCGAGCCGTGCATCAGTTCCTGCCATACATCGGACATCGGGAAGTGCTTCAGCATGAAATCCAGACCGGGACCGCAGGCCGGGACCTGGTCTTTGGGAAGATGTTGTATCCAGATATGCCGCGAAGCTGCAGCCACGCCGCCCAGGGCAAGGAACGCGATCAGAATCGAATAGATCCGGCTTGCGATCGGACCTGCATTGAGCAGGGCGGCGATAAAGAAAAGCGCACCGATGGCAATGAAGATGACCCGCTGCACCATGCATAAGGGGCACGGATCCTGATGCAGCACATATTGCAGATAGAGTGCCGAACAGAACAGGATGGCCACGATCAACGCGCCGATCAGGTACAGCCAGCGTTTGGAAATACTGTTCCAGCGTTTCAGCATGTCATTCGGCCTCGTCCATCCATGCGGTCTGGATGGCTTCGAGCACCTTCTCGCCGCCACGACTGTGATCGTCATCGAAGCCGTCAAGGTCGACGACAAAGTTGTGCAGGTCGACGAAGCGCACCTTGCTCGGGTCGATATCCGGATGTTTCTCAGCCAGCGCGATCGCGATGTCGCGCACGTCTATCCATTTCATTTCGAATGCCCCTCCTTCGCCATATTGATGGTGTATTTGGGTATCTCGATCACCATATCCCCTTTGCCGACGATGGCCTGGCAACTCAGTCTCGAGTTGGCTTCCAGCCCCCATGCCTTGTCCAGCAGGTCTTCTTCCAGGTCTGTCGCTTCCGCCAGGCTGTTGAAACCTTCGCGCACGATGACGTGGCAAGTGGTACAGGCGCAGGATTTTTCGCAGGCATGCTCGATCTCGATATTGTGCGCAAGCAACGCATCGCAGATGGAGGTGCCGGGTTCGGCCTCGAACAGTGCGCCCTTGGGGCACAACTCCACATGCGGCAAGACAATGATCTGGGTCATATCAGTCCTCAAGCTCCGACAATTTGTGCCCCGCCAGGGCATGTTTCACGCTTTTGTCCATGCGGAGTTGCGCGAATTCGGTGGAAGCCGTGTTTAATGCCTCTACCGCACGTTTGATAGCCTGCTGGTCTTCCCCCTCAAGCACCGCGCGCAATGCATCCATGCTGCCGCGGATGCGCGCCTGCGCGATTTCATCGAGCAGCGCGTCACCATCCTCTTGCAGGGCATTCCCCACGGCATCCAGCAATTGTGCCGCTTCGGTCTGCAGTTCGCGCAATGCGCGGGCGACCATGTCGTCGCGCGCATGCCGGGCGGAGTCTTGCAGCATGCGGGTGATCTCCTCGTCGCTCAGTCCATAGGAAGGTTTCACCACGATGCTGGCCTCCGTTCCGCTGGCCATCTCGCGCGCCGAAACGCTGAGCAGTCCGTCGGCATCCACCTGGAAGGTGACGCGTATACGCGCCGAGCCGGCCACCATGGCCGGGATGCCGCGCAGCTCGAACTTCGCCAGGGAACGGCAATCGCTCACCAGTTCGCGTTCTCCCTGCAACACATGGATGCTCATTGCGGTCTGCCCGTCCTTGTAGGTCGTGAATTCCTGCGCGCGTGCACTGGGTATCGTGCTGTTGCGCGGGATGATCTTCTCCACCAGTCCGCCCATCGTCTCGATGCCCAGGCTGAGCGGGATCACGTCCAGCAGCAGCCAGTCGTCCGCACTGCGATTGCCGGCCAGCACGTTCGCCTGTATGGCGGCGCCCAGCGCCACGACCTTGTCCGGATCGAGATTGTTCAGGGGAGCCTGTCCGAAGAATTCGCCCACCGCATGCTGCACCTGCGGCATGCGGGTGGAACCGCCCACCATCACGACACCCTTGATGTCCTCGACTTTCAGTTTTGCATCGCGCAAAGCGCGGCGTGTCGCCTGCAGGGTGCGGGCAACGAGATTCTGCGTCATATCGTAGAACGCCTCGCGCTTGAGCGTCAGATCCACCAGGTCGCCGCCGCCCAATATCGCGGTGATCTTCGCCTGCGGATACTCGGTAAGTTGCTCTTTGGCGGTGCGCGCATTCGTGAGCAACAGGCGCGTGTCATGCGCGCTCAGGGCAGATATGCCGCCGTTTTCCAGCATCCAGCAGTAGATGCGGTGGTCGAAGTCGTCGCCGCCGAGCGCCGAATCGCCGTTGGTGGACAGCACCTCGAACACGCCTTTGGAAAGCCGCAGGATGGAAATATCAAAGGTCCCTCCGCCCAGGTCGAACACCGCATACACACCTTCGGCGGCGTTATCCAGCCCGTAGGCGATGGCAGCGGCAGTGGGTTCGTTCAGGAGGCGCAGCACGTTGAGTCCGGCAAGTCTGGCGGCGTCCTTGGTGGCTTGGCGCTGTGCGTCGTCAAAGTAGGCGGGCACCGTGATGACGGCACCGACCAGTTCGCCGCCCAGCGAAAGTTCCGCGCGTTCGCGCAGCACCTTGAGTATCTCGGCCGAGACCTCGACCGGGCTTTTCGCACCGGCGACCGTGCGCAATTGCAGCATGCCCGGGGCCTGTCCTGAGCCTGTCGAAGGGGCATCGACGAAGCGATAAGGCAGATTGCTCACCTCGCCCACATCCTTCAGGCTGCGCCCCATGAATCGCTTGACCGAGACGATGGTGTTTTGCGGGTCGTCGCTCTGCACGGCCTGCGCCGCATGGCCGACCTGCACGCTGCCATCAGGTACATAGCGCACAACCGAAGGCAGCAGTGCGCAACCTTCGATATCGTTCAGCACGGTACTGATACCGTTGCGTACGGTCGCTACAAGGGAATTGGTCGTGCCGAGGTCGATACCGACCGCCAGCCGGTGTTCGTGGGGAGCGGCGCTGAGGCCGGGTTCTGCGATCTGCAACAGTGCCATATTCAGGAATCTAGTTCGTCGAACGCGGATCCGATTTCTTCCGCCAGTTTCTCAAGAAATTTGAGCTTGCGCACTATACCGGAAGCGGCCGCGTAATCGTGAGTGTCGTCGATATCGGTACTGAGTTGTTGTTGCAAAATCCTCACTTCATGTTGCATGCGCTGTTCCAGCTCATCCAGCGCCGAGCTGTCCTTTGCCGGCTTCGCGGCTTCCAGCGCTTCGCGCCATTCCATCTGCTGCATCAGGAAATCGACGGGCATCGCGGTGTTGCTCTCTTCCTGCGTATCCACGCCGTGCTGCAACAACAGGTAGCGCGCGCGATTCAGGGGATTGCGCAGGGTCTGGTACCCCTCATTCACGCGCGTCGCCCATTGCATGGAGAGACGCCGTTCCGCCTCGGAAAGATGGGCGAATTTGTCGGGATGGACCTGCGCCTGCAGTGCAAGGAAACTCCGCTCCAGCGCAGCGCCGTCGATTTTGAATGTTGCCGGAAGGTTGAAGAGCTGGAAGAAGTCCTGCTGGAAATCCAGGTTGAGGATGTCCATCAAACCTTGAAGCTTTCCCCGCAACCGCAAGCGTCCTTGACATTCGGGTTGTTGAACTTGAACCCTTCGTTCAAGCCCTCGCGGGTGTAATCCAGTTCCATGCCGTCGATGTAAGGCAGGCTGTGCTGATCCACCAGGACCGTCACACCATTGCTGACGAACTTCAGGTCCTCGCTATCCACCGCGTCGGCGAACTCAAGCTTGTATGCCATGCCCGAACAGCCGCTGGTGCGCACGCCGAGACGCAAGCCCACCCCCTTGCCGCGCTTGGCCAGGAAATTCTGCACATGTTGCGCCGCATTTTCTGTCAACGAGATCGCCATTTCGTTTCCCTATTTATTTATTGCCGTTACAAGCCGCGGTCTCCACCGTTGCGCCATGCTTGGCCTTGTAGTCCGCCACGGCCGCCTTGATCGCATCTTCAGCCAGGATGGAGCAGTGTATCTTCACCGGCGGCAAGGCGAGCTCTTCTGCGATATGCGTATTCTTGATCGCCAGCGCCTGATCCACTGTCTTGCCCTTCACCCATTCGGTGACCAGCGAACTGGAAGCGATGGCCGACCCGCAGCCGTACGTCTTGAACTTTGCATCCTCGATGATGCCGTCCTTGCCGACCTTGATCTGCAGCTTCATCACGTCGCCGCACGCCGGAGCGCCGACCATGCCGGTACCCACGTAATCGTCTTCCTTGTCCAGGGAGCCGACGTTGCGCGGATTCTCGTAGTGATCCAATACTTTATTGCTGTAAGCCATTTGATACTCCTTTTAGTCGCGGAGAAGGGGGAAGAGTGAAGAGGGAAAGGTAAAACCAGCGCAGCGCGCACCACCCTTTTCCCTTCCCTCTTTACCCTTCCCAACTGTTAATGTGCGGCCCATTGCACCGAATTCAAATCCACTCCGTCTTTGAACATCTCCCACAACGGAGAGAGGTCGCGAAGTTTGGCAATCTTTTCCTGCAATAGTTTCACTGCAAAATCCACCTCTTCTACAGTGGTGAATCTCCCCACAGTGAAACGAATAGAGCTGTGCGCCAGTTCGTCGTTGCGACCCAGGGCGCGCAGTACGTATGATGGCTCCAGGCTGGCGGATGTACAAGCCGAGCCGCTGGAGACCGCGATGTCTTTCACCGCCATGATGAGCGATTCACCTTCGACGAAGTTGAAGCTCACATTCAGGTTGTGCGGTACGCGCTGTTCCATATCGCCGTTGAGGTAGACCTCTTCCATACCGGACAGGCCTTTCCACAACCGGTCGCGCAACATGCGGACACGCTCGTTCTCCGTCGCCATCTCCATTTTGGCGATGTGGAACGCCTCGCCCATGCCGACGATCTGGTGCGTCGCCAGCGTGCCCGAGCGGAAACCGCGCTCATGACCGCCGCCGTGCATCTGCGCTTCCAGACGGACGCGAGGTTTGCGGCGCACATACAGCGCGCCTATGCCTTTCGGGCCGTAGGTCTTGTGTGCCGAGAAGCTCATCAGGTCGACCTTGAGCTTCTGCAGATCGATCACTACCTTGCCCGTCGCCTGAGCCGCATCGACATGGAACAGAATGCCGCGCTCGCGGCAGATCTCGCCGATAGCCGCGATGTCCTGAATCACGCCGATCTCGTTGTTCACGTACATCACCGATACGATGATGGTATCGGGGCGCAATGCAGCCTTGAGCTTCTCCAGATCGATCAGACCGTTCGGTTCCGGCTCAAGGTAGGTCGCGCTGAAGCCCTGACGCTCCAGTTCGCGTACCGTATCGAGCACAGCCTTGTGTTCGGTCTGCACCGTGACGATGTGCTTGCCCTTGTCGGCGTAGAAATTCGCCGCACCCTTGAGCGCAAGGTTGTTGGATTCGGTCGCACCCGAGGTCCACACGATCTCTTTCGGATCGGCGTTGACCAGGGCGGCAACCTGCGCGCGCGCGCGCTCCACCGCCTCGTCCGCCACCCAGCCGAAGGAGTGCGAACGCGAAGCGGGATTGCCGAACTTCTCGGTCAGGTACGGGATCATCGCCTCCGCCACGCGCGGATCGACCGGCGTGGTCGCTGAATAATCCATGTAGATAGGCAGGTGCAACGTCATTTCATCTTCTCCTATTGCCAATGGCCATCGGGCGTTGCTTGATGTTCAAGCCAGATGGCCGCTTGCTCTTTTATGCGGTCACGCGCGACGAAGTATCGTGTTTCGTCATCATGACGGGCGACACTTCCGGAGTACCGATCTTGCTCTGACCATCCACCAGCTGCTGGAGATTGATCTTGCCCAGATATTCGTGGATGGACTCGTTAAGTCCGAACCACAGGTCATGCGTCAGACAAGGCTTGCCGTTGTCGCAATTGCCCTTCGTTCCGCAATTTGTGGCATCCAGCGCTTCGTCCACGGCCGTGATGATATCGACCATGGTGATCTTGTTCGCGGGACGCGCCAGGCAATAGCCGCCGCCCGGGCCGCGCACGCTGGCCACCACATTGTTGCGGCGCAGCTTGCCGAACAACTGCTCCAGATAAGAGAGCGATATCTTCTGCCGCTCGCTGATGCCCGCCAATGTCACGGGACCTTTTCCGCCACGCATTGCCAAATCGACCATTGCCGTTACTGCAAACCGCCCTTTGGTTGTGAGTCTCATAACTTTCCCCTATTTTCAAATATTCAAACAAGATGGATGAACCGCCATCCCCTTAATCCCTGTAAAACTTACGGACATCATAGAATACCCGATTCTTTTAATCAACAATTTTATTCAAATGTTTGGGATCGAACTTGTCGGCGGTCGCCCGCTCTTCTTCTACACGCACACCCATCTTTTCCAGCTGCTGCAGGATAAATTCTATGCGCTGGTCAACGGTGACGCTATGCCCCAACAGGCCGTGGATGGCCTTGGCAAGGGGGTCGTCCTTGTCGTTTCCAACACCGTATGCATTGAATCCATGGGAAATTTTCTTTTCCTCATCCAGGATGCGTGCCGGAATACCGGCCGCCGTGGCGCCTGCCGGGACGTCCTTCACCACCACCGCGTTGGAGCCGATCTTCGCGCCATCGCCGATATGAATAGGGCCAAGCACCTTCGCGCCAGCCCCGATCACCACGCCGTTGCCCAGGGTCGGATGGCGCTTGCCTTCCTTCCACGAGGTTCCGCCCAGGGTCACGCCGTGATACATGGTCACGTCGTCGCCGATTTCGGCGGTCTCGCCGATCACCACACCCATGCCATGGTCAATGAAGAAGCGCCGCCCGATGGTCGCGCCCGGATGGATCTCGATACCGGTGAACCAGCGTGCGAAGTGCGAAATGAAACGTGCCAGCCATTTCAGCCCCATGTGCCACAGCGTGTTGGACAGGCGATGGAAGATGCGGGCATGCAGGCCCGGATAGCAGGTGATGACCTCGAACGTGGTGCGCGCCGCCGGATCGCGGTCGAATACGCTGTTGATATCTTCTCTAATGTTATTGAACATCTGGATGCTCTTCCGCATAGCGCTTTTTCAGACGGGCATTGTACTCGGTTGCCACAGTCAGCATGCCGCGCAGAATGTTGATCTCCTCATCCTCCAGACGGGTACGTGAGTACAGGCGGCGCAGGCGCTGCATCAGCCGCGCAGGGTTCTGCGTGGTGAAGAAACCGATCTCGAACAGCGTCTTTTCCAGATGGGCATATAGCCCTTCGACCCGCTCATGCGTTGCAGGTCGCACCTTCGACACGTTACTGGCGGAGCCAGCCGTTTGCGGGAGAAGGTGCGAGGCGGCCACTCCCGCACTCGTCGGCTGCGCCGCACCGTGTCGTGGCCGCATCTGCGGGACAACCGGCGCATAACTTTGCGCCGCCACGCTCAACTCATAAGCGATCACCTGTACCGCAGCCGCGATGTTAAGCGAGGAAAACGCAGGATCCGCCGGAATGTTCACCCCCAGCTGGGCTTTGCCCATTTCCTCATTGGTCAGCCCGGACATCTCGGTGCCGAACAGCAGGGCCACCGGTCCTGCCTGCGTTTCCTGCAGCACCTGCGGCATCGCCTCGCGCGGCGTCTGCACCGCGATGGAGATATCGCGCAGCCGCGCCGTCATCGCCACCGTGAACACCACGCCCTGCAGCGCCTCGTCGATGGAGCCGCACACCACGGCGTCCTGCAGGACGTCGTCCGCCCCGGCCGCCATCGCCGTGGCCTGCGCATCGGGAAAATGTCGCGGATTGATCAGGTACAGATGGCGCAAACCCATGGTCTTCATCGCCCGCGCAGCCGCGCCGATGTTGCCCGGGTGGGTGGTGTGGCTGAGCACCACGCGGACGTTGCTAAAAGGATTAGGTTTATTCAAAACGCAATACCAACTAAAATACGGGCCGGATTCCCCAGCTCATTAAAAAGGTCGTACTGATATGCACCCCATGCTCAACATCGCGGTGAAGGCCGCACGTCGTGCCGGAAATTTGATCCACCGCGCCGCCGACAACCTCGACCACCTCACCGTGACGAAAAAATCCCACGCGGATTACGTCAGCGAAGTGGACCGCGCCGCCGAGCGCATCATCATCGAGACCTTGCTGGAAGCCTATCCCGGCCACGCGATTCTAGCAGAAGAGAGCGGCACCCAAGGCCAGTCGGAATACGTCTGGATCATCGACCCACTGGACGGCACCACCAACTTCCTGCACGGCATGCCCCAATATGCCGTCTCCATCGGCCTGCAGCACAACGGCGTGCTGACACAGGCTGTCGTGTACGACCCGACCAAGAACGACCTGTTCACCGCCACGCGCGGCCGCGGCGCATTCCTCAACGACAAGCGCCTGCGCGTCAGCAAGCGCAAGGAAATGGCCGACAGCCTGATCGGCACCGGCTTCCCCTACAGCAACTTCGCCCATATCGATGCCTACATGGCGATCTTCCGCGACCTGATGCAGAAGACCGCAGGGTTGCGCCGCCCCGGCGCAGCCTCGCTCGACTTGGCCTGGACCGCCGCAGGCCGTTACGACGGCTTCTTCGAGACCGGACTCAAACCCTGGGACATGGCCGCCGGATGCCTGCTGATCACCGAAGCCGGCGGCATGGTCAGCGACCTGAAAGGTGCGGATGCCTTCCTCCAGAGCGGCCATGTCTGCGCGGGCAACCCGTTCATCCACCCGCAACTGCTCGAGATCATCGCGCCGCACCTGACTCCCGGACTCAAGGCCTGACCTCACGCCGTTATGGAGTCCACCCTGTTCGTACTCGCGATCGCGACCATCCTCATCGTCCTGATCTTCGAGTACACCAACGGGTTCCATGACGCCGCCAACATCATCGCCACGGTCATTGCCTCGCGCGCGATGACGCCGGTGCAGGCCGTTGTGCTGGTCGCCTTCTTCGAATTCCTCGGCCCGCTGCTGGGCGGTACGGCGGTAGCCGACACCATCGGCAAGCTCATCACGCTGGACGATCTCGACCGCGAGCTGTCCCTGACCATCGTGCTGTGCAGCCTGGTCGGCGCCATCGCGTGGAACCTGCTGACCTGGTGGCGCGGCATTCCCTCATCTTCGTCGCATGCGATGGTGGGCGGACTGGCCGGCGTGGTGGTGGTCGCTACCGGGTCCGATCATGTCGCGTGGGGATTCGGCGATCTCTTGCACGGCGAACTGAACGGCGTCACCAAAGTGGTCGCCGCGCTGGTCCTCTCGCCCATCATCGGCTTCTGGGTCGGCTTCGCGCTGCACAAGGTCATGCTGCGGTTGCTGCGCGGCGCCCACCCATCCATCAACCGCGACCTGCGCCACCTGCAATTCGTCACTTCCGCCGGGCTGGCTTTCTCGCACGGCGCCAACGACGCGCAAAAGAGCATGGGCATCCTCACGCTGGTGCTGCTGCTCGGCGGATTCATCCCGACCTTTGAAGTGCCATTGTGGGTGATCGTCGTCTGCTCCTGCGCCATCACGCTGGGCATCCTTTCCGGCGGCTGGCAGATCGTGCGCACGCTGGGCTTTTCCATCTACAAAATACGCCCGCTGCATGCGCTGGATTCGCAGATGACGGCGGCCACCGTGATCTTCAGCTCGTCTCTGTTCGGCGCACCCGTCTCCACCACCCACGTGGTCGCTTCCTCCATCATGGGCATCGGCGCCTCGGAACGGCCGAAAGCCGTGCGCTGGAACAAGGCCTTCGAGATCGCCACCACCTGGCTGATCACCATACCCGGCGCGGCGTTGATGTCGATTTGCTGCTATCTTGTCGTCCGCGCATTTACCTGAATGAACACCATGCCCGACGCTTCCAAAACGCTGCTCGCGAGAATCCTGGACAGGGTCTTCCCCAAGGTCCCCGACTTCTTCCATATGCTCACGGAGCAGACCCTCATGGTGGCGCAAACCGTCAACCTGCTGGTCGAATACATGGAACACGGCGACCCGAAGATCGCCGAGAGACTCAAGCAGGACGTGCACGAAGCCGACCTGATCAAGATGCGCAACCTGCACGAACTCAACGACGCCTTCTCCACCCCCATCGACCGCGAGGACATCTACCGCGCCATCATTGCGCTCGACGAGATCGTGATGTATTGCAAGACCACCGTGCACGAGATGGACGTGCTCGGCGTCACGCCGGATGCCTTCATGCGCGACATCTCGCATTGCATCAAGGAAGGCGTCGATGCACTGGCCGGGGGCTACGCCAAGCTGGGCATCACGCCGGCCACCGCCGCGCTGAATGCGGACGCCGCGCGCAAGGCCGAACGTCATGCCGAGAAGCTGTACCGTGTGGCACTGCCCATCCTGTTCGAAGGCAGCGACTACATCAACATGTTCAAGCGCCGCGAGATCTACCGGCACCTGACCAATGCCGCCGAGAACATGGCGCTGTGCGCCAACCGCCTGCACGACATCGTGGTTAAAATCTCCTGACCGAAATATCAAGGAACATTATTTATGAGCAACGCAGTATTACGAC
>DAIDAJ010000120.1 GCA_027310665.1 Sideroxydans sp.
TTACTTTACCCAGTAGTTTCATGGTGATCATCTCCTTGGTTTCTCCATTCCGAAAATCGGAATGGAGGAGGTTAATCACCTGGGTAATTTTCAGCGCGCAGAGGCTATGTTTTCTGGGTAATATTCATCGCGTACCAACACATATGGCCGGATCTTTAGCTCCTTTGGCTCCAAAACGCTCATGCTGCGGCCTTTTGTCCATCCACATCAGGGCAATAGAAGGGCTCTCCAAACTTATCCAATCTGCGATATATAAAGGTACGCGAAAACGGGTTGAGCTCGCTCGGCGCGTCATTCCACACGGTGTCGAGGAATGCCTGTTCAAAGGCAGCAAGTGTGATGACATCTGATTCGTTTCCCTCTGTGATTTCTACAGCGCCATCAATGATCTTGGCCATATAGTCAAAAAGTCCGTTACTTGCGTAGTGAAACCGGCGAGCCATTGGAAATCCAAACATCGATGCCTCGCATTTGTACGGCAGTCCTGCCTCCAACACCTTAAGCACAGCCCGGAATCCTCTTTGCTGAATCGAGTCATTGAATCCAAAGGGCCGTATGAAGCAACGCGCTGAAAACCTGCGCCTCAGCTGCTCGTTGAGCTCCAGCATTTGGAGACTTCGGGGTAAGCCAATTAGCACCACTGGTATCTGCGCTTTGTTAATGAACGACTTGAGCCAGTCGGTGACTCTAGCTGTTTCGGCGATGCGCTTCCGGTCTACAAAGTGTTGAATTTCATCAATGATGAGCAACTCAACTCTCAGCTCTTTAAGGAGAGTGTAGATACGATTTGTTTGAAATTCTGTTGTTCCCTTCGCGATATCTCCGGTCAAAGCGATCTGAATCGTTTCGGCGAGATTTTTTGCGGTTGGGGCTGAGGGTGTTTCTACCACCAGTATAGGGACTGTGGTTCGATCTGCTTCTTCTACGCCATGATGCTTTTCCACGTAGTAGTTGATGAGAGTGGTTTTCCCTGTCCCTGACGGGCCTGTTAAGAATAGACCTTCTGCAAATCCATTTGCCTTGCTGCGTTGATGAACCCGTTCCAGTTTTGAAACAGCAGTTTTGAAGTATTTGTGAACAACAACATCGTTTCGTACTGTGTATGTCATGTTAGATCTCCTGATTATCGTTGCCACGTGAGAAATAGTCTCGCTCCACAAACAGATGAGAAATATCCTCTTCTAGGAGATCCTCATCCAGGCCGAAGTCTTCCTGCTCGGGGATCGCTTGTTTGGACTCGATAATCGGCGAACAAGCTTGTTCGATGAGGTCTGACTGCTTTGAGCTATTGATTCCACGCGCCTGTGCGGCTAACTTGCGATCGATCATCTTCTTGGACTTGGTGGCCTTCTTGATAATCTCGGCCATTTCATCCTTGGCCTCCTGCAAACGATCAACGTTTGTGGCGTCCCATTCTTTACTACGTGCATATTGGCAAATGAGACGGTGCTGTGCGCGATGTAGCCCTTTGGCATATTCGTGCCTTACTGCTTCCACTTTCAGATATGCTTTTTCTTGCGGATCGTAAACATGGATATGGCCAACATCCTCTTCGTAATATTTGATCTTCATTTCAATCGTCTCACCGTGGCGGCGGCGAATGTTTTGAAGCTCTTCACTGTTGTACCTGAGGCAGTCGTGCTCAATGCCATAGAGGTGCAATTTTTTATCCTTGTTTGGCGTTTTTCCCGCAATTATTCGGAGCTGATCAGGATGAACAGGATGTTCAAGTAAGCGCGTCTCCATTCCCTTCAGCCACTTTGCGTGTGGTGTGGTGCGTAACGACCGATGTGGCGTTTGGTGATATACCTCGACGATCCACTTGGCAACCAAGTGGTTCAGGGTCTGAAAGCTTATTGCTGCAAACTTCTCTGATTCGTATTCGCCCCGCGCCTTGGGATTGTTAAAGACCGTCCCCGGCAGTTTATGGATCAATCCGTGGTTAATCGTTCGGAAGAAGCGCTCAATTGCCCCTTTGTATTGGGGCGTTTTGGCCGGACAAAACCAAACGCTCATACCTATTTCTTCGCAAGTTGCGATAAATGAACCCGCATGAAGGTCCATTCCGTTGTCACACACGATCAAGTCACCAAACCCCTTGGCGAGCCACTTTGCTTGTATGTCTGGAAATTGGGCTAGAAATGCCTCTTTGGGCAAAATCGCATGGACAATCGCCTGCAGGACAGTGTTTGCTGAGGGGTGTTGGAAGCTTATGTAGTACCCCAAGATGTACCGACTGTGACGATCAAGAATTGCGGTGAACCAGGGTCTACCCATGGGCAACCCGGTTTCCTCGCAATAGACCAAGAAATCCAAAGGCGTGTGGTCAATTTCCCAGCGATCATGGATGCGTTTTACTGTGAGCGCTTTTAGGGCAGGGCGGTTTTTGCTAGCCGCAGCATTCCTTCCCAGGCGGGCCAAGTCTACTTCGTACTGGTACAACCTATCGAAGTGGCGGTATAGGGTAGCTCTTGAGGGCATCGCAAGCAGATCAGACGGTACGCGTGATTTATTGAGATTCTTGATGTTCTTTTGTACCCGCTCACAAACGTCCTTCTTCGAGTACTTCTGTTTGTTCAGAAAGACATCTTCAATCGCGGCATCAACGATTTCCAGAACTTCGGTCGTCATTGTTGTACGACGTCCTTTGTTTTCATTCTTGTTCAACAACGACGTTACGCTTTTGCCGAACTTGAATTTCTTTTCCCAGCGGTAAATGCTGCTGAGGCTTGGAGGTGAAGGATCGCCGATATCAGATGCGACCTTTGCGACCATCTCGCTGAGATGCTTGGATGAAAATCGAATCGGCCCGATTTCACTAAGCCGCTTCAGATAGTCCTGTCTGCGGAGAGCATCTTTCTGTTCCTTCTCGGGGAAATTTGAAAGATTGCGAGGTACCATGATATGGCACGCCGGACCCTCTGATGGCAGTGTTTCAGTATCAACGACGAACTCTCCCTCGACATATTTCTTCATGACTTCTGCTTCAGTCATATTTTTTAGTTCGCCTTTTTCGTCCTCCAGCTGAAGCTTACCTGTCTCAAGACGACGATTTACGGTCCATGGAATGAGTCCTTCAAAAAAGCGTAGGCCACGCTTAAAAGAGAAGCGCATCATTTTGTTCTCCCTTCGTTATGAAAGTGATAAGTGATTCTGGTGTGATTGGTTTGCTCAGGTCACATCGCAGAAAGCCAGACGCAATAAGACGATAAACTTTGGTGATGTCGCCCAAGACCGCAGTTGCGCCAGCTATCGTTTTGGCGGGCAACACGGAAAACTGCTTGATCCATTCTGTAAGGTTGCTCCCATCTTTATCGCATTCCCGACGGTGGTACGCGAGCAACTTCAGATTCGACAAGCGCGGCTCGGCGCGGATTTCTGTGTCGGTCAGGATGCGAAATTGGCGATTCTTGCTCGCATAGTGTTGAGCAATTTTTTCGAAGCGTTCTTTCAAAGCGCGTTTTTTCAACTTTGAAGCCGGCTTGACTTCAACGTGAATGATTTCGCCATGAATCAAAATCACCTCGAAATCTGGAAAATAGGTGCACTGTTCACCCGCCACATAGAATTGAATCTTCTCCGGCTGTTCTTCAATTTTTACAACGCCCGGCGAGAACTCAAAGAGCCGTACTGCGTCCTGTTCTAGTGCTGACTCGCACGCGATCATCCGACCCATTTTTTTTGAGGGCTCGTACCCTCTATATCCACGCCCTGAAGGCGTCACGACTTTTCTCACTGGCATGTTCATCTCCTTTGTTTTTGCCAAATTCAGGCAACAGTTACCCCTGACTTGCTTTGCGACAAATCCGAAAACACAAAATTGAGGCGTAATAACTCCCGCTGCGGGTAATTTCCCTCAGTCTGTGTTACCTGGTTACATTGAAATGGCTTGACGCCCATGGCGGGCAGAGACGATACTTACGTTATCCAGACGGGTAGCGTCAGCTGCTCAACCAAAGGGGGATCAGCCAAAAGGTTGGTCCCTTTTTACTTTTGGCCCTCCTGTATGGTGGATTTATGGCTACGCCGGCGAAGCCGGGCAGGTAGTTCTGGATTGACCAATTTGAATTCCGACGGCAAATTCAGTGCCGCTGTCATCAGCTCAATTTGAAGCGGATGCAACCTGTCTATCTGTTGCCGCAGCTTGTGACACATCCAGAAGATCTCAATTGGTGCCTCGTTTGGCACATCAACTTTGCGCTGAGATGCGGCCAACGCTTCCCTTAAAGTTATCTGTTCTTCCTCATCTAACTCCAAGACCCTTATCAATTGGTTTGCGAACTCCCTATTGGGGGGCCCCTTTAGCCCTAGCTCAAGCGCCGATAGGTAGCTCTGTTCATAACCGAGCAGCTCAGCCAATTCTTTTTGGCGCAAACGCGCCTTGATCCGATAGTCGTGAAGCAGTTTTGCGAATGGACTCATTTTCCCGATATTCGAGCTTATCAACGCTACGTATTGTACTCAGGAAGAGTTTTCCGTCAACATCTAAGTGATTGAAATAACTGGTATAAATTGCACCATTGGTGCTAAATTCGGTACTGAAAGTGCGATTTGTGTTCCATCGTACTGATTAGTCGAGCCTAAATTTTTTATGATAATAAGTAATTCATCTGCCTGAAATTGAGAGAAATATTTGCTTCTCTTGGTCTGGCTCTAAACCATTTGGCATATTGTGCTGATTTCGCTTACCCCCCAGAATGCGCAGGTCGAAAATTTTGGTCGTGGCTAATGAATCAGCAAGCGCTTTCTTCTTTCATCTGGTCGGTTGCCGACCTTCTTCGTGGTGACTACAAGCAATCCGAATATGGCAAGGTGATCCTGCCGTTTACCGTGTTGCGCCGTCTCGACTGTGTGCTGGAAGCCACCAAGCCCGCCGTACTGGCCGAATACGCAAAACAGCAACAAGCCGGGATCAATCCAGAGCCTTACCTGCTGCGCAAATCCAAGCAAGGCTTCTACAACACCTCGCCGCTGGACATGAAAAAGCTCATGGGCGACCAGGACCATATTCGCGAAAACCTCTACAGCTATATCGGCGAGTTTGCCCCGGCCGTGCGCGATATCTTCGAGCGCTTTGAATTCCACATCCAGATCGACCGCCTCGCCCGGGCCGGGCTGCTGTACCAGGTCACCGAAAAATTCACCAACATCGACCTCCACCCCGAAGCCGTCAGCAACGGGCAGATGGGCTTGGTGTTCGAAGAGCTGATCCGCAAGTTCGCCGAAATCTCCAACGAAACCGCCGGGGAACACTTCACCCCGCGCGAAGTCATCCGCCTCATGGTCAACCTGCTGTTCATTGAAGATGACGAAGTGCTCAGCAAACCCGGCGTGGTGCGCACCATTTATGACCCAACAGCGGGCACGGGCGGCATGCTCTCCATCGCGGGCGAATACCTCGAAGAGCACAACCCCGGCGCGCGCCTCACCATGCATGGGCAGGAACTCAACGACGAGTCCTACGCCATCTGCAAGGCCGACATGCTCATCAAGGGACAGGATGTCGCCAAGATCATTCCCGGCAACACCCTTTCCGAAGATGGCCACCCGCACACCAAGTTCGACTACATGCTCTCCAACCCGCCGTTCGGCGTGGAATGGAAAAAGGTCGAAAACCCAGTGCGCAAGGAACACGAACAGCAAGGTTTCAATGGTCGCTTCGGCCCCGGCCTGCCGCGCATCTCCGATGGCTCCATGCTTTTTTTGCTGCACCTTGTCTCCAAGATGCGCCCAGCCAAGGACGGCGGCAGCCGCTTCAGCATCGTACTCAACGGCTCGCCACTCTTCACCGGCGGCGCAGGCAGCGGCGAAAGTGAAATCCGCCGCTACGTGCTGGAAAACGACTTGGTCGAAGCCATCATCGGCCTGCCCACCGACATGTTCTACAACACCGGCATCAGCACCTACGTCTGGATACTCTGCAACCACAAGCCCGCCAAACGAAAGGGCAAAGTTCAGCTTATCGACGCCTCAGCCTTCTGGCAAAAGATGCGCAAGAATCTGGGCAGCAAGCGCAAGGAACTCTCCGATGAACACATCGCAGAGATCACCCGCCTGTTCGGCGAATGCGCTGACGCGGAAAAGGACGGCAAGCCCATCTCGCGCATTTTCAAGAACGAAGACTTTGGTTACCGCGCCATCACTGTCGAACGGCCGTTGAAAGACGAGCAGGGAAAAGTCGTGCTGAACGAAAAGGGCAAACTCAAAGGCAAGCCGCAATCCGATGCCAACCTTCGCGACACCGAAAACGTCCCGCTCAGCGAAGAGGTGGAAAGTTACTTCAAGCGCGAAGTGCTGCCCCATGCCCCGGATGCCTGGATTGACCACGACAAGACCAAAGTCGGATACGAAATACCGTTCAACCGCCACTTCTACGTGTTCGAGCCCCCGCGTGCGCTGGCGGAGATTGATTCCGAGCTGAAACAGTGCACAGACCGGATATTGACCATGATTGCAGGACTGAGCGCATGAGCTTGCCGCGTTTCCCCGAATACAAAGACAGCGGTGTGGCTTGGCTGGGTGAGGTGCCTAGGCATTGGGATGTTAGAAAAGTCCGGTGGCTATGCGAGATAAAGAAGCGAATCTCGGGCGAACTAGGCCATGACGTTTTATCCATTACTCAGCAAGGTATAAAGATTAAGGACCTTGAAAGCAATGACGGTCAGATCTCGATGGATTACTCCAAATATCAATTTGTTGAGATTGGTGATTTTGCGATGAATCACATGGACCTGTTAACAGGGTACGTCGATATTTCAGAAGTATATGGAGTTACGAGCCCAGATTACCGCGTGTTCTCAATTAGGGATAAGCGGGCAAGTTACGATAAGTACGTTCTGTACCTATTTCAAATGGGCTACAAAAACAAAATTTTCTATGCCTTTGGACAAGGAAGTTCGCAGCTTGGTAGATGGCGCCTGCCAGCTGAACAGTTCAACGATTTCTTTTTCCCGTTGCCCCCGCTAGAAGAGCAGCAAATCATCGCCGCCTTCCTCGACCGCGAGACAGGGAAGATTGATGCGTTGATTGCAGAGCAACAGCGGCTGGTGGAGCTGCTGGTGGAAAAACGGCAGGCGGTAATTTCGCACGCCGTTACCAAGGGGCTGAACCAAAACGCCAGAATAAAAGATTCTGGCATCGAATGGCTTGGCGAAGTGCCGGAGCACTGGGAAATTGGAGGCTTAACTCGTTTTATTGGCCCTGTAGTCGACTACCGTGGCCGCACACCCACAAAGGTGGACGAAGGCATTTTCTTGGTAACGGCAAGAAATGTTCGCGACGGGAAGATTGACTATGAGGCCTCGCAGGAATTTGTTGATCCTGAATCAGCCGCATCGCTTCTTGCACGCGGTAAACCTGAGATTGGTGATCTGCTTTTTACTATGGAAGCACCATTGGGACAAGTAGCCCTGATAGATCGCATAGACATAGCTCTTGCGCAGCGCATCGTGAAGTTTCGTGGGATGCCAAAAGTCATCCAAAACAACTTTCTTTTGTACTGGTTCATGAGCGCGCATTGCCAGGCGCGGCTTGAAACATTGGCAACTGGCTCTACAGCATTGGGAATTAAAGCTAGCAAACTGGGAATGATCGAGTGCCTTGTCCCGCCATTGGATGAGCAAACGGCCATAGCGAACTACATTGACCGCGAAACCGCCAAACTAGACACCCTCACCGCCGAAGCCAACCGCGCAATCGAACTGCTACAAGAACGCCGCAGCGCGCTGATTTCCGCCGCCGTCACCGGCAAGATTGATGTGCGCCCCCTCGTTCCATCCTCTCAATCGGGTGAAGGACGAGCATTGGAGACTGTATGAGCAGGCTGCTTGGCATAGATGACGGCCATGGATTGGTTTATGAGGGTGATAACAACTATGGTGCACACCTGGTTTGGCCAACGCCCATCCTTACCCCGGCAATATTCCTTGATTCGACCGCAAAAGAGTTTTCTTCCGCCAATGTTGGTGACCCTGTTACTTACTATTTCAGGGAAGACGCATTCGATCCTGTAAGCAGAATCAGGCGCGGTCGATTCTATAAATATGCTGGTACATCCGGGGCCAATTGGTATGTATTGCCGAGTCCATTGGTGACTATTCCACGCACACAAGTTTTAGATGGCATGCTGCACATCTCCGTGGCTGACTACAGTAGAAGCATAATATCTGCCGAATTGAAAACTCTTGGCATCCCTTATCCAGTGGTTGTGTTGGGTAGAGGAACATCATCTACGATCTGGCGAATCATCAATATTGAGGCGGGATTTACGGGCGAGGAATTGGTTACGCTTAAAGCGCGCCAGAGCATGGGCGCCTTGCCGGAACTGGATATGGGAAAAATGCGGGATATTAAGGGCAGCAACATTCAAGAGGCGCTGCAAACATTGGAAGATGACTATCATTTGGCCAGTCCCGAGTCGGTAGTTGATCGTGCCAATGAGGCGGCAACGAGCATCTTGAATGCTTTTCTTGTTCTTGTAGGACGTCGCACCCAGGATTCTTTGAACAACGCGATCATGGAAGCTGGGAAATTGGATCAGAAAGACAAAAAGGAAATTGTCAGAAGTGCTGCAAATATAGTTCGCTTGCTGCACGGAAGAACCAAGTACGCCGTGCAAAAGGAAAAGAACACAAGAGATGTTAGGGAACAGGATGCCGAGCTGGCCATGCAATGCATCGGCGTCATGCTTTGTGATTTAGGTTGGGCCGCCTGGCGATAGCCATAGGGAGCGGTTGTTCACGAGGTTCTTAGATTACAAGGTTATCCATGATGGGCAAAACCGTCTGCCTGCCTTGAACGGAACTATGTTTAAATATTATCCATGACCAGAATCTCTGTTAGTGCAGACATGCTTCGCTGGGCACGTGACCGTGCCCGGCTGGACGTGTTCGCACTTGAGGCGCGGTTCCCCAAGCTAGCGGCATGGGAGACTGGCGAGGTCCTGCCAACGCTTAAACAGCTGGAGGATTATGCACGGGCCACCCATGCACCTATCGGCTATTTCTTTTTGCCTGAGCCACCGGCTGAACCGATGCCAATACCTGATTTTCGCACCATGGCTGACCGGGTCATTGCCCGGCCCAGCCCCAATCTGCTGGATACCATTTATGCCTGTCAGGAACGCCAGGCATGGTATCGCGATTTTGAGTTGGTGAATGGGGAGCCGCCTGTGCATTTCATTGGTACGATGAATAGCGGTGTTGCGCCGTTGCAGGCTGCGGAGCAGATTCGGGCGCGGCTGAGTTTCGATGTGGATGCACGTCGCGACTGCCGCACATGGACAGAGGCTTTGCGTATGTTTATCGAGCAGGCTGAGCGAATTGGTGTGCTGGTGATGGTCAGTGGTGTTGTGCTCAACAATAACTATCGCCATCTCGATCCGCAGGAGTTTCGCGGCTTCGCACTGGCGGACGCACATGCGCCTCTGGTATTCATTAACGGCGCAGACAGTAAGGCGGCGCAGATGTTTACGCTTGCTCATGAGTTGGCGCACCTTTGGCTGGGCCAGTCTGCGGTCTCTGATGTGAGCGCCGGTGAGGCTTCCGATAATGCGATTGAAACCTGGTGCAATCAGGTGGCTGCGGAACTGCTGGTGCCGATGAATGTATTTGTGGCCGAATTGATTGCCGATGAGCCTATGCGCGACACCCTTTCCCGCCTTGCGCGCCGCTTCAAGGTCAGCACGCTGGTTATTTTGCGCAGGCTGGCAGATGCGGGGCGTTTGGATCGCAATGCATTCTTTAGTGCTTACCGTGCTGAACTGGAGCATTTGCGTAGCCTTGATGCTGCCGGGACGGGAGGGGGCGATTTCTATCGTACGACAGCAGCGCGCGTCAGCAAGCGTTTTGCCCGTGCGCTGGTGGAAAGCACGCTGGAGGGGCGAACGCTCTATCGGGATGCTTTTCGTATGCTGGGGATTGCCAAGACCAGCACGTTCAACGAGTTCGGGCGATCCCTGAACTTTCCGATCTGATGGCTTACCTGCTCGACGCCAACATCTTCATTCAGGCCAAGAACCTGCAGTACGGGTTCGACTTTTGTCCTGCCTTCTGGGAATGGCTGGAACAGAACAATGTGGCGGGTACTGTTTTCAGTATTCAGCAGGTCGGGGATGAATTGCAGGCTGGCGGAGACGATTTGGCAGATTGGGCGGCAGCGCGCGGCGATGCCTTCTTTCTGCCGCAGGATGGGCTTGTGTTGCCAGTATTGCCACGCGTTAGCACATGGGCTGCCGGGCAGAATTATGAGCCTGTTGCCGTGAGTACTTTTCTGCAAGTAGCGGATTACTGGCTGGTGGCCCACGCCCTGGCGCACGGGCATACGGTTGTAACGCATGAAGTTCCCGCGAATTCGACTCGCAAGATCAAGATCCCGAATGCCTGCGTTGGACTTGGCGTGCGCTTCATGACTCCTTATCAAATGCTACGGCACGAGCGGGCGCGGTTTATTCTTGGCTCCACACCGAATTGATTGCATGAGCCTGCATAAAGAAATCGAATTCGAAAACGACATCTGCGCGCACCTCGCGGCGCACGACTGGCTGTATGCCGAAAACGATTACACCGGCTACGACCGAGCCCGTGCCTTAATTCCCGCCGATGTGCTGGCCTGGGTACAGCAAACCCAGCTGCAGGCATGGGAGACACTAACAAAGAACAACGGGGTTGCGGCAGAAGCCGTGTTGCTCGACCGCATCCGCAAACAACTGGATGATCGCGGCACGCTGGATGTGTTGCGGCATGGCGTTGAGTTACTGGGGTTGCGCCAGCCAGTAAGTTTGGCGCAGTTCAAACCTGCCTTGGCGATGAATACCGCGCTGCAAGAGAGGTATGCTGCAAATCGTTTGCGCGTGGTGCGGCAAGTGCGCTATTCGTTGCATAACGAAAATGCCATCGACCTGGTGCTGTTCCTCAACGGCATTCCGGTGGCGACGGTGGAGCTGAAGAGCGATTACACGCAGAGCGTGGAAGACGCGGTGGATCAATATCGTTTCGACCGCCACCCGCGACCGAAAGGCCAACCAGCCGCCGAGCCGCTGCTGGATTTTCCGCGCGGCGCGTTAGTGCATTTCGCTGTGAGCAACAGTGCGGCGATGATGACTACGCGCCTGCTGGGCGCGGCGACCACTTTCCTGCCGTTTAACAAGGGCGACGATGGCGCGGCGGGTAATCCGGTGAATCCAAAAGGACATCGCACGGCCTACCTTTGGGAAGATGTATGGGCGCGCGATAGCTGGCTGGAGATCATTGGCCGCTACATCGTGACCAAGCGCGACAGCAAGAAACAGGTTACCTCAAGCATCTTTCCGCGCTATCACCAGCTTGATGCGACACGCAAGCTGCTGACGACAGTGCTGGCCGAGGGCGCAGGGCAGAAATACCTGATCCAGCATTCCGCCGGTTCCGGCAAGACCAATTCTATCGCGTGGTCGGCGCACTTCCTTGCAGATCTGCACGATGCGCAACACAAGAAGCTATTCGATTCGGTGCTGGTGGTGAGCGACCGCAATGTACTGGATGCGCAGTTGCAGGAAGCAATTTTCGATTTCGAGCGCACTTCGGGCGTGGTGGCGACAATCAAGGGCGAGAGTGCCAGCAAGAGTAAAGAGCTGGCCGAGGCGCTTTCCGGCGGCAAGAAGATTGTAGTGTGCACGATCCAGACCTTCCCGTTCGCGCTGAAAGCAGTGCAGGAACTGGCAGCGACGCAAGGCAAACGCTTCGCGGTAATTGCCGACGAGGCACACAGTTCGCAGACCGGCTCGGCAGCAGCCAACCTGAAAGCTGTTTTGTCAGTCGAGGAATTGCAGGAGCTGGCCGATGGTGGTGAGGTGAGTACGGAAGATATTCTAGCCGCGCAGATGGCCGCTCGTGCCAACGATGTGGGCATCACCTATGTTGCGTTCACCGCCACGCCGAAATCCAAGACGCTGGAATTGTTTGGGCGCCGCCCGAATCCGGCACTACCTGCCGGGCCGGACAACCTGCCCGCGGCGTTCCATGTTTATTCGATGCGCCAAGCCATCGAGGAAGGGTTCATCCTCGATGTGCTGAAGAACTACACGCCGTACAACCTGGCGTTCAAGCTCGCCAGCGAGGGGCGTGAGTGGGACGAGACGGAGGTGGAACGCAGCGCGGCGATGAAGGGCATCATGCGCTGGGTGCGGCTGCATCCGTACAACATCAGCCAGAAGGTGCAAGTAGTGGTGGAGCACTTCCGCGAGAATGTTTCGCCGCTGCTGGAAGGCCGCGCCAAGGCGATGGTGGTGGTGGGTAGCCGTCTGGAGGCGGTGCGCTGGCAACTGGCAATCGACCAATACATCAAGTCGCAGAACTACAAGATAACTTCGCTAGTGGCATTCTCGGGCGAAGTGAATGACAAGGAATCCGGTACCGATCCTTTCACAGAGAACAGCAAGGCGCTGAATCCGAACTTACACGGGCGTGACATGCGCGAGGCGTTCAATACCGACGAATATCAAATTCTGCTGGTGGCGAATAAATTCCAGACCGGTTTCGACCAACCGCTGCTGTGCGGCATGTATGTGGATAAACGACTGGCAGGCATACAAGCGGTGCAGACCTTGTCGCGCCTGAACCGTGCTTATCCGGGCAAGGATACGACTTACATTCTCGACTTCGTGAATGCGGCCGAGGAAGTGCTGGAAGCATTCAAGACATATTACGCCACGGCAACGCTGGCGGGCGTGACCGATCCGAATCTGGTGTACGACCTGCGCGCCAAGCTGGATGCGACCGGACATTACGATGACAACGAAGTAGAGCGCGTGGTGACGGTTGAGATGAACCCGAACTCAGCGCAATACGAATTGAATGCAGCTCTGGAGCCGGTGGCGGACCGTCTGCTGAAGCGTTATGCCGTAGCGCGCAAAGCCTGGCAGGACGCTCAGGCGCTGAAAGATGCGAAAGCAGTTCAGGCGGCGCAGGACGAAATGAATGCGCTGCAATTGTTCAAGCGCGACCTCGGTACCTTTATGCGCGTGTATGCCTTCTTGTCGCAGATATTCGATTACGGCAACACGGCCATTGAGAAACGCGCGATCTTCTTCCGGCGCTTGTTGCCGCTGCTGGAGTTTGGCCGCGAGCGCGAAGGCGTGGATTTATCCAAGGTGGTGCTGACCCACCACAAGCTAAAAAATCAGGGCAAGCGCACTTTGCCGTTGGGCGTGGGCGAGCCGTTGCCGCCACTGACCGATCCGGGCAGCGGCCAGTTGCAGGAAAAGAAAAAAGCGCTCCTCGCGGAAATTATCGAGAAAGTGAACACGCTGTTCGATGGCGAGCTGAGCGACGAAGACAAGCTGGTGTATGTGAACCATGTGCTGAAAGGCAAGCTGCTGGAGTCGGACATCCTGGTGCAGCAGGCCAGCAACAACACCAAGGAACAATTCTCTAATTCGCCAGACCTTGCTATGGAGATTATGAACGCGGTGATGGACGCGCTTTCGGCACATACGACAATGAGCAAGCAAGCGCTGGATTCGGAAAAGGTGCGCAGCGGGTTGAAGGATGTGCTGCTTGGACCAGCGAAGCTTTATGAATCGCTGCGTCAACGGGGAAACGAGGCAGGAACCCTCTAAACGGCTCTTTAGGGCGATAACTATTCTATGTGGGGCCTTACATCAGTTGGTAGCTGACAAGCCTTTATAGACACTTTTGGCTTGTTTTGCTTTTCTTCTTTATTTAATTAGGGTTTCAGAGATAGTGAGCGCACGCGTTTGGCTTTTTTTGCGCATCAAATGATTTTTTTCGTATATCAGCAAAAAAAAATGACCGCGGATATTTCGCGGTCATCTCTCTTCAGGCGTTGGCCAAGTTTTGCACATGCTGTTTTGTGCTTTTTGACCGAAACTCTCGGTGGCTATTAGTTTTCAGCTGTTTTCATTTGGTGAGAAAAATTTCACCTTTTCTGAGAACCTACAGCATCGCTTATTACACATCCAGATTCTTCACACCCAAAGCATTCTTCTCAATAAATGCACGGCGCGGCTCAACGACATCGCCCATCAGGGTTGTGAATATTTCGTCGGCACCTACCGCATCTTCGATACGCACTTTGAGCAGAATTCGGTTCTTCACATCCATAGTGGTCTCCCATAACTGCTCTGGATTCATTTCTCCCAGTCCTTTGTAGCGTTGAATGCTGACGCCCTTCTTGGCATCTTCTAGCAACCATTCAATGGCCTGTTTGAAACTGGTTACGCCTCGTTTCTGCTCCCCACGCATTACATACGCGGTTGGAGAAATCAGGCCATTCAGGGCATCGGCGGTCTGACGAATCTGCACATAATCTCCGCTGTGCAGAAATTCTTTATCCAGGTAGCTCAGAGAGTAGTTTCCGTGGAAGATCTTCTCAAGCCGCAGGCGCAGTTCTCCATTGATGTCTGTTTCAGGTTCGGCCCGGATGACGCCACCACAGGCTTCTTCCAGCAGTTTCGCACTCTTTGTTGCTTGGGCTTCATCATCCAGGGAGAGCGCCGGCAGAACGAGCAAAGCGTGGCTGGCTTCAGTTGCAATGAAGTGAGACAGACGGTCAATCACGGCTTCTGCGAGAAAATATTGTTTTGCGATTTCGCCCAGCGCTTCTCCCTGTATAGGGATCGCATCGAGTGCGGGATAAAACGCTGCGTTGGTCAATGCCGAACCGAGCATGTAATTCTTGAGTTCGTGCTCATCCTTGAGATATCGCTCGTCGCGGCCCTGTTTGATCTTGTACAGAGGCGGTTGTGCGATATAGATGTGACCTCGCTCGACTAACTCAGGCATTTGGCGGTAGAAGAACGTGAGTAGCAAGGTACGGATGTGTGCGCCGTCGACGTCCGCATCGGTCATGATAATGATACGGTGATAGCGTAATTTGTCGGCGTTGTATTCTTCCTTGCCAATGCCCGTGCCGAGCACAGTGATCAGGGTGGCAATCTCTTGTGATGATATAAGTTTCTCGAACCGTGCACGCTCTACGTTCAGTATCTTGCCCTTGAGTGGCAAGATTGCCTGGAATTTTCGATCACGGCCTTGTTTCGCAGAGCCACCGGCGGAGTCACCCTCTACCAAGTACAGTTCTGAGAGCGCTGGATCCTTTTCCTGGCAATCGGCCAGTTTGCCTGGTAGGCCAATACCATCCAGAATTCCCTTGCGACGAGTCAGTTCGCGCGCCTTGCGTGCCGCGTCACGCGCTCGAGCCGCATCAATGATCTTGTTGCAGATGATCTTTGCGTCGACCGGGTTTTCCAAAAGAAAATCGGTTAGTTTCTGCGCCACAACCTCTTGAACTGCTGGCTGAACTTCGCTCGATACAAGCTTATCCTTTGTTTGGGAAGAGAATTTTGGATCCGGAACTTTCACTGAAAGTACGCAGGTCAATCCTTCTCTCATATCATCGCCGGTAGTATCTACTTTCGCTTTTTTTGCCAGCTCGTTATCTTCGATGTATTTGTTGATTACGCGAGTCATTGCCATTCGAAGACCCGTCATGTGTGTTCCCCCATCCCTTTGGGGAATATTATTGGTGAAACATTGCACGACTTCCGAATAGCTGTCATTCCACTGCATGGCTACATCAACGGTGATATTGTCCTTTTCTCCGCTTGCCTGGAAGCACTTTGGATGCAGTACAGACTTGTTCTTGTTCATATATTCAACAAAGCCGCGCACACCACCGGAGTAGGCGAAGTTCTCGCTTTTGCCTGTACGTTGATCAACCAATTCAATCTTGACGCCATTGTTCAGAAAGGATAGTTCACGAAGCCGCTTCGCTAGTATTTCGTAATGAAATTCGACGTTTCCGAATATTTCCTTGTCAGCGAGAAAATGTACTTCAGTTCCTCGTTTCTGGCTTTCACCCAATTCACGAACGGGAGATACCTCGACACCTTTTTGAATTTCAACAAGGCGATCTTTTACAGCGCCGCGCACAAACTCCAAACCGAACTTTTTTCCATCTCGATAAGTCGTAAGTTTCAGCCATTCTGACAGGCCGTTTACACAGCTGACACCCACACCATGCAGACCACCCGACACTTTATAACTATTCTGGTTGAATTTTCCACCTGCATGTAATACCGTCAGGACAATTTCTGCTGCAGAACGCTTAGGTTCGTGCTTGTCGTCGAACTTGATACCGATAGGGATGCCTCGGCCGTTATCGGCGACAGATATTGAATTATCGCCATGGATGATTACCTTGATGTCATCACAGTGACCAGCGAGGGATTCATCGATTGCGTTATCAACTACTTCAAACACCATATGGTGTAGCCCCGTTCCGTCTGATGTATCACCTATATACATACCGGGACGTTTGCGCACTGCCTCCAAACCTTCGAGTTGCTGGATACTTGATTCGTCGTAGTTATCACTCATGTGTCGGTTGTACTTTCATTTCTGTTTCACGTGGAACAAATTAGATACGCATTGGCATGACTACATATTTGTAGTCATCTTTATCCGGGATCGTAATCAAGAGACTGCTATTCTGATCCCCGAAGGACAGAACAAGGCTCTGAGTGCTGATGTTATTGATACCATCCAGTAGATAATTCACATTAAAACCTATATCCAAAGAGGCTCCTTGATAATCGTTTTCAATATCTTCCTGAGCTTCTTCCTGCTCGCTATTGCTACTGATAATGCGTAGATTCTTTTCAGTTAACAACAGGCGTACACCGCGAAACTTTTCATTGGATAAAATAGCGGCACGCTGCAATGCCTGTAACAAGGTTAAACGATCCAGTTTCAGGTGGTTGGAGTGAGTTGGAATGACCCGGTTGTAATCCGGAAACTTGCCATCAATTACTTTCGAAGTCAGGACAACGTCTGCAAATGATATTCGGACTTGTTTTTCCGCTAGTTCGAGTTGGACCTTATCTTCAGTATCTTGCAGTAGCTTTAACAGCTCATTAACTGTCTTTCGCGAAAGAATGACTTCCTGCTTTTTGTAGCTTTCTTTAAGTTCCTCGCTGATAAAAGCAAGGCGGTGGCCGTCTGTTGCAATCAGCTTTATTGAAGTCCCGTCTATCACCAGTAATACGCCATTCAGATAATAGCGAATATCTTGTTGAGCCATTGCATATTGCACAGAACTTAATAGCCGACGTAACACACCTTGTTCGATCTGGAGCTTGGCCGCGCCAACCAATTGTTCGGTCAACATCGGAAAATCCTGTGCCGGAAGCGTCTGTAGACTAAATCGGCTTTTATTCGCTTTAACCAGCAAGCGGTTATCCTGATCATCGAGCGATACTATGCTGTTGTCTGGAATCGCGCGCAAAATTTCCTGGAGCTTCTTGGCAGAAATAGTAATAGCACTTTCTGCTCCGTCGAGCTCAACCTTAAATTGCGCTTCTATTTGTATTTCCAGATCTGTCGTGACGAATTGCACGCCGTCTTTGTTGCGTTTGATCAGTACGTTCGAAAGAATAGGTAAAGGCTGCTTGCGTTCTACAATGCCTACAACCGCTTGCAAAGGTTTAAGTAAATCGTTTCGATCTATTTGCTTAATGAACATATGTATCCTTTAAAAACTTAACAATAACAATAATAGGCACTGAATCTATGGATAACTATTATTTATCTTATATTACAATAACTTAATTAATTATTTATCTGTTCATAAAAGTGCTCGTCAATGTTTATTGTTTGCGTATAACTATTTCATTATTCTGTTTATGCGGGTTCGTCTACAAACTATACACAGGGTATACGTGACTATCCGCGCAATGTTTGATTCAATAAGTTGAAATCAGCATTCAATGCAGAATCGCTGTTGCGCAAAGATTCTATGGTTTTGCAGGCATGCAAGACGGTGGAGTGATCTCTTCCTCCAAATGCATTTCCAATCTCAGGCAAGCTCAATTGAGTGAGTTCGCGCGCAAGTGCCATGGCGATTTGACGCGGTCTGGCGATAATCCTCGATCGCTTTTTTGATAGCAATTCAACAATCTTTATTCGGTAAAAATCAGCCACCGTCTTCTGGATGTTTTCTATAGAGACTTGCTTATTTTGTGCCGCCAGCAAGTCCTTGAGAGCTTCTTTTGCTAAATCTATAGATATCTGACGCTTATGAAATTTGGCATAGGCCTCTATCCGGTTTAAAGCGCCTTCCAATTCCCGAATATTGGAGCGTACGTGCTTGGCTATGAAGAATGCAACGTCCTCAGAAATAGGAAAATTGCTTGATGCTGATTTTTGCAGCAAGATGGCGACTCTCATCTCCAAACCAGGTGGTTCTATGGCCACTGTCAGTCCACAGGTGAAGCGGGAGGTTAGCCGAGGTTCAATACCAGAAATTTCTTTTGGAAATGTATCGCAAGTTATAACTACTTGTTTATTAGTATCAATAAGAGAATTTAATGTGTAAAAAAATTCTTGCTGAGTACCTGGTTTGTCCGCAATGAACTGAATATCATCGATCAGAAGCAAGTCCAATGAGTTATAAAATTGCTTGAATTCATCGAAATTTTTGGTTTGAAATGCACGAACTACTCCTGAAATATAGTTGGTTGCATGGATATAGCAGATTCTGGCCTGTGGATTCTGCTTACTGACCAGATTTCCAATGGACTGTAAGAGATGTGTTTTACCTAAGCCCACCCCTCCATAAATAAATAAAGGGTTGTAGGCAACACCTGGAGTTTCTGAGACTTGTATGGCTGCAGCATGTGCCAATTGGTTTGCTTTACCAGTTACAAAAGTATCAAAAACCAAGGCAGGATTGAGTTTATTCAGATTTTTTGAGGTTGCTTTTGTTGTCACCGGCAGCGCTGGCTTGCTAAATACAGGCTCTGCATCAGGTTGTCTAACGGGTTTCATGCCACGTTTTTCAATGCGCAACTCGATTTGAGGCGGTGCGGAAAAAAATGGAAGAGCGCGTTTCGATATCTCCGACAAGAACCGCTCCTGTACAATGCGCAATGTAAAACTATTGGGCGCAGTAAGAACAAGTCTGTCGCCATCGATCTCGAAAATCAGCGGCTTTATCCACGAATTATATTGTTGCAATGGCAGTTGCTCTTTGAAAAAACTCAGGCAACTTCCAGACAGACTTTGGGCAGACATAGGCAGGAAAATGTATCGCAATGATTGCGGCACATTCTACAAGCTATGGAAAAAGTTATCCACAGCATAAAAAGACTTGACAGGAAGTACGCCAACGATTGTAATCGCGCGCTTTTCAACATCAAAACAGTCAGGAGCTAAACATGAAACGTACATATCAACCGTCGGTTACAAAGAGAAAACGTACTCACGGCTTTCTGGTCCGCATGAAAACCAAGGGTGGGCGCGCTGTAATCGCTGCTCGACGCGCGCGTGGCCGTGTACGCCTTGGCGTGTAACCCCGTTGAAGTTTTGACTTTACCCCGGCGCTATCGCTTTACGCGTCGGGAGGGGTTTTCCCGAATACTGCGTCAAAAGGCGCAAACCAATAGTTGGTTTGCCGTCCATAGTGACCTGAGTTTATCAGGACATGCAAGGCTTGGCATGTCGGTTAGCAAGCGCATTATCCCTTCTTCTACACGACGAAATGCCGTTAAAAGGTTGATTCGTGAGTGTTTTCGTCATCGTGCACGGAACGGGATTGAGCGTGACCTGGTTGTTCGGTTACGCAAACCGTTAGAGATAAAAGATCTCCCGAAAGCCAGAGCCGCATTGGATGAAATGCTAGAATCCGTACTGGCGGTCAAATGAAATCAATTCTGTTGTTTATTGTTCGAGCATATCAACTATTGATTAGCCCGGTGCTTCCTCAGTCGTGCCGTTTTTGTCCCAGTTGTTCGCAGTATTCGTTTGAAGCGATCTCAAAATACGGGGCTATCAAGGGGTTTTGGCTGACAATCAAGCGCTTAATACGTTGTAATCCTTGGAACCCGGGCGGATACGATCCAGTCCCATAATTGAAATACAGGTGAAACCTTGATGGACATGCGGCGGTTGTTCTTATTCCTGATTTTTTCTTTTTCTCTGGTTCTGCTCTGGAGTGCTTGGACGCGTCAGAACCAACCAGTTGCTCCTGTAGCAGAGGCTGTATCGCCAAAAGATTCCTCTGTTCCGGCAGAAATGGTTAAGCCTGCAGAGCATGCAGTTGTGTCCACATCGGTTGAAGCCCAAAAGCAACCAACAGGAAAGCAGATCGTCGTAACCACAGATATTTTCATGGTGGAAATCAATACGGTCGGCGGAAACATCCAGCGCCTGGACTTGCTGAAACACAAAGATTCAAACGATCAAACTAAACCGCTCACATTGTTGCAACAAAAGGGGGAACACTTATATGTTGCTCAATCCGGTTTGCTTGGCAAGGGGTTGCCGACCCACAACGCGGACTTTTCAAGTGAGGGAGAAGAGTTTCACCTTGCGGATGGCAAAGATACGCTGGAAGTTCGGCTGACTGCGCTGAATACGGGTGATGCTAGCGTTACCAAGGTGTATACATTCCATCGGGGTAGTTATCTTGTTGAAGTTTCATATGAAATCACAAATCACGGCACCACGATCTTAGCACCGTCAGCTTATTTTCAACTGGTACGTGATTCCGAGGCCATCTCCGGATCCTCAAAATTTGTTCCAACTTTTACCGGGCCAGCGGTTTATACCGAACAGGATAAATTCAAAAAGATCCAGTTTTCCGACATTGACAAGAATAAAGTCAAGCTGCCAGCCAACCCGGATAACGGCTGGATAGGGATGTTACAGCACTATTTTGTATCCGCTTGGTTACCTGCGCCAAAAGGACCCCGCGAGTTCTATACAAAAAAGCTGAATGTTAATGAATATTCTGCCGGCGTAATTCTGCCTGTTGCCAGCATAGAACCGGGCCAGACCGGACGCATCTCAGCGACGCTTTACGCGGGACCGGCCCAAACGAAACTGGATGAAATCGCACCTGGTCTCGGATTGACAGTGGATTATGGCTGGTTAACGATTTTTTCAACGCCCTTGTTCTGGCTGATGTCCCATATCAACAATTGGGTACATAACTGGGGCGTATCGATAATCCTGTTGACAGTTCTGATCAAATTGGCGTTTTTCCCGCTGTCAGCTGCAAGCTATCGATCTATGGCAAAAATGCGTCTGGTAGCGCCAAAGCTTGAAAAGATAAAGCAACAATATAGCGATGACCGCGATAAGTTGAATCATGCGATGATGGATCTGTACAAAACGGAAAAGATCAATCCGTTGGGTGGTTGTCTGCCCATGGTGATTCAGATACCAGTGTTCATCGCGCTCTATTGGGCAATTTTGTCCAGCGTAGAGTTGCGCCACGCGCCATTCTTTGGTTGGATTACCGACTTGTCGGCAACCGATCCGTACTATGTGTTGCCGCTCATCATGGGTATTAGCATGCTGGTTCAGAGCAAGCTCAACCCTTTGCCGCCGGATCCAATGCAGGCGAAACTCATGCAAATCATGCCCATTGTGTTCAGCGTCGTGTTTTTCTTCTTCCCGGCGGGATTGGTCCTGTACTCTGTTGTGAATAACATCCTTTCTATTGCCCAGCAGTGGTACATCACCCGCGGACAAGCAGCCGCACGCAAAGGTGCCGCCAAGGCCTGACAACATCGCGGCGATAGCCACTGCCCCAGGGCGCGGTGGCATCGGCGTGGTGCGGGTATCGGGCAGCGGGCTATTACAAATGGCCACCCTGCTGACCCGACGCCAACTTACTCCCAGATTCGCAACTTACACCAGCTTTCTTGCGGCTGATGGCGTGATTCTGGATCAGGGAATCGCGCTGTTCTTCCCGGCTCCTCATTCCTATACCGGGGAAGAGGTGCTGGAACTTCAAGGACACGGTGGTCCCGCAGTACTCCAATCTGTGCTGCAACGTTGTTTGGAACTGGGTGCGCGCCTTGCGCAACCGGGCGAATTTACTCAACGTGCGTTCCTTAACGATAAGATGGATCTTGCCCAAGCTGAAAGTGTGGCCGACCTTATCGATGCAACTACAGAACAGGCCGTACGTAGCGCCATCCGTTCTTTGCAAGGTGAGTTCTCAGCAGCGATCAATGGGGTTGTAGCTCAGCTTATAGATTTGCGCATGCTGGTTGAAGCGACCTTGGACTTTCCCGAAGAGGAGATCGCCGATGCGGATAGGCAGTTTTGCGCCAGAAAACTCTCACTTTTGTTACGTGAAGTGACGCGTATCGAAGAATTGGCAAAACTGGGAAGCATCTTGCGTGAAGGAGCGCAGGTTGTGCTAGTAGGGGCTCCGAATGCAGGGAAATCGAGCCTGCTGAATCGTTTGGCTGGGGAAGAGGTGGCGCTGGTAAGCGAGATACCCGGCACCACCCGCGACGCAATACGCCAGACACTGCAAGTTGGAGGCGTGCCACTGCACTTGATCGATACCGCGGGATTGCGCGAAACAGACGATGTTGTCGAGAAAATGGGCATTGCGCGCACGCAATTGGCATTATCCAGAGCCGACGTAGTACTGGTTTTACTGGATGAATCGCATCAAAGAACGGGCTTCCAGGATCAAGCGATACTGTCGCACTTGCCGGTAAAGGTTCCCCGATTATATTTGCATAACAAAATAGATCTAAGCGGACACGCCCCAGGTATAGACGTACGAAATGGGGAAACGCACCTTTACCTCTCCGCAAAAACCGGCGCAGGCATGGACGCACTGCAGGAAAAGCTACTGGAAGCGATAGGGTGGCATCAGGAAACAGGCGTCTTCATGGCGAGAGCGCGCCACTTGGAAGCGCTTTCAGCAGCAGAACAAAGACTTGTTACAGCTTCGCAGCAGCTCGGCCATCCGGAGTTGTTGGCCGAAGAACTCCGCCACGCCCAGAGGTCACTAAACAGTATTACCGGTGAGTTTACTGCAGACGATCTGTTGGGCGAAATATTCACTCGGTTCTGTATAGGCAAGTAATTGTTTCACGTGAAACACTGGGTTGCTCAAAGTTTTCGTTGTGAATAACTTTTGAGTTATGATGCGCGTCCTCATTTTGATGGGTGGAGCATGCGCGATCCGAAACAATTCGATGTCATCGTGATAGGTGGTGGACACGCCGGGACGGAAGCCGCGCTGGCAAGCGCCCGTGCGGGATGTGCTACGCTTTTGCTCACGCATAGCATCGAAACGCTGGGCGTAATGTCCTGCAATCCCTCCATCGGCGGCATCGGCAAAGGCCATTTAGTCAAAGAAATTGACGCCTTAGGCGGGGCGATGGCCGCAGCAACAGACGAAGCGGGCATACAGTTCCGCATCCTGAACGCTTCAAAAGGACCTGCCGTGCGTGCAACCCGTGCGCAAGCAGACCGTGCGCTTTACAAGGCCGCAATTCGTAAGCGATTGGAAAATCAGCATAATCTGAAGCTTTTTCAGCAAGCGGCAGAAAAACTATTGATTGAGCACGGGCGCGTTATCGGTGTGCAGACCCAGCTTGGCTTGAGTTACTACGCCAAAGCCGTGGTTCTGACCACAGGCACATTTCTCGCAGGCCTGGTTCATGTCGGCCTGACAAATTACCCGGCAGGTCGCGCAGGCGATCCGCCGTCTATTGGGCTTGCACACAATCTGCGCGAATTGGGGCTGCCAATCGGGCGTCTTAAAACGGGCACACCGCCACGCATAGACGGGCGCAGCATCGATTTTTCTGCGATGCAGGAACAACACAGCGACACGCCAATTCCTGTATTTTCTTTTCTGGGGCGCGCCGACCAACACCCAAGACAAATGCCATGCTGGATCACCCAAACGAATGAGCGTACGCATGAGATCATCCGTAACGGATTGGGCGAATCACCATTATTCACCGGAGTTATAGAGGGAGTGGGCCCACGCTATTGCCCATCCATCGAAGACAAGATCACGCGATTCGCCGGTAAGTCTTCGCACCAGATATTTCTGGAGCCTGAAGGGCTCACAACGCACGAAATCTATCCAAATGGCATTTCGACCAGTCTTTCCTACGATACACAATTGGCGTTGGTGCACTCGATAAAGGGACTGGAGAACGCGCATATCACCCGTCCAGGCTATGCCATCGAATATGATTATTTCGACCCGCGCGGACTCAAAGTCTCTTTGGAAACCAAGACGATAGCAGGCCTTTTCCTCGCCGGACAGATCAACGGAACAACAGGTTATGAAGAAGCCGCCGCGCAAGGTCTGCTGGCTGGCGTAAATGCAGCACTGCAGGCCAAAGATGAAGAGGCTTGGTGCCCGCGACGAGACGAGGCGTATCTGGGTGTGATGGTGGATGACCTGATCACGCGCGGCGTTTCCGAGCCTTATAGAATGTTCACGAGCCGCGCCGAATATCGTTTGCAGTTACGTGAAGATAACGCCGACATACGTCTTACCGAGATTGGTCGCCGTTTAGGTCTGGTGGACGATATTCGCTGGCAAGTATTCGAAGAAAAGCGAGAAAAGATCGCGCGCGAATTGGAGCGCCTGAAAACGACTTGGGTGAACCCTCGCATGCTCGACAAAGCCGATGCCGAACGCGTGCTGGGTAAAGAGATTGAGCGTGAATATTGTCTGTACGATCTGCTGCGCCGCCCCGAAGTGAGCTATGTCGCTTTGATGACCTTGCCCGGAGCGCAAGCGGCCGATGTATCGGAGATAGCGGAGCAGGTGGAAATTCAGGCTAAATATCACGGTTATATCGAGCGTCAGCAGGACGAAATCGAGCGCCAGGAAGGCCAGGAGACTACGCAATTACCGGACAACATGGATTATACGGTGGTGCGCGGCTTGTCTATCGAAGTCCGGCAAAAGTTGAATCAGCACCAACCGCAAACAGTAGGCCAGGCAGCGCGCATCTCCGGCGTGACCCCGGCCGCAATTTCCTTGCTGCTGGTGCATTTGAAGCGGGGCTTCAAACAAGACAAAGCGGCATGACGCTGGCGCAGGAATTGACGGCTGGGCTCACACAGATGGGCTTGGAAGCAACGTCGGAACAGCAGGTAAAGCTGCTGGATTATCTGGCCCTGCTGCACAAATGGAACGGGATTTACAACCTTACCGCGATACGCGATCCCGAGCAGATGGTAAGTAACCACTTGCTCGACAGTTTGGCCGTGCTGCCCTACCTGTGGCCGCAACGCTGGCTGGACGTGGGATGTGGCGCGGGTTTGCCGGGACTTGTGTTGGCCGTGATGCGGCCGGAATGGTCCTTCACTTTGCTGGATAGCAACAGTAAAAAAACCGGCTTTGTACAGCAAGCAGCTATCGAACTGGGTTTGAACAACGTGGAAGTCCGATGCGAAAGGGTGGAACGGTGGCAAGCAAAACAGAAGTTCGACGGGATAATTTCCCGCGCTTTTGCTGAAGCCGTGGATTTTGTCGCGTTGACGCGACATTTGCTGGCGGAAGGTGGTCACTGGGCGGCCATGAAAGGCGCGCCCGAACCAGAGCTGGCGCGGCTTCCTTCGGATGTTCTGGTTGAAAGAGTAATAACGTTGCAGGTCCCCGGGCTGGAAGCTGCCCGCAGTTTGGTCGTATTGGGAGTAAAAAAATGAGCAAGATATTGGCAATCACCAATCAAAAAGGCGGCGTGGGCAAAACCACAACTACGGTTAACCTGGCCGCAAGCCTGGGCGCCGCGAAACAGCGCGTACTGTTGATCGACCTCGATCCGCAAGGCAATGCGACCATGGGGAGCGGTATCAATAAAGCCGATCTCGAAGCGACCATCTATGATGTGCTGCTCGGAGAAAAAACGATCGCAGAAGCGCGCATCCGCTCTGCCGCATGCAAATATGACGTATTGCCGGCAAACCGCGAACTGGCCGGCGCGGAGATCGAGTTGGTGGGCGTAGAAGGGCGCGAAATGCGCTTGAAAGAAGAGCTCCAACCGGTATTGGACGAATACGATTACATCCTGGTCGATTGTCCGCCCGCGCTGAATTTACTCACCCTGAATGGGTTGTGTGCCGCAAAATCCGTGATGATTCCGATGCAGTGTGAATACTACGCTCTGGAAGGTTTGAGCGATCTGGTTAACACCATCCGCAAGGTGCGGGAGAATCTGAACCCGGAGCTCGAGATCGAAGGTTTGTTGCGTACCATGTTCGATCCGCGCAACGCCTTGGCGCAACAGGTTTCGGACCAATTGCAGCAACATTTCGGCGACAAGGTTTACCGCACCGTCATTCCGCGCAACGTGCGTCTGGCGGAAGCGCCCAGTTTTGGAATTCCTGCGCTGTACCACGACAGTCAATCCAAGGGGACACTGGCGTATCTTGCATTAGCTGGAGAAATGCTCAACAACTCAATGGCACGAGTCGCCGCATAACAAGTTTCATTAAGGGAAAATCATGGCAAAACCGATCAAGGGTCTGGGACGCGGCTTGGACGCGCTGCTTTCCGGCAACAGTACATCGAAACAGAACGACGTCCTACGCGAACTGAAAGTTGAACAGCTGAAACCGGGGAAATACCAGCCGCGCAGCCGCATGGACGAAGCCTCTTTGAACGAACTCGCCGCATCGATCAGGGTGCAAGGCGTGATGCAACCGATTCTGGCCCGCGAATTGGCCGAAGGCGGCTACGAGATCATCGCCGGTGAACGTCGCTGGCGCGCCGCTCAACTGGCTGAACTGAAAATCGTACCGGTCATCGTGCGCAAAGTGCCTGACAACGCAGCATTGGCGATGGCGCTGATCGAGAATATCCAGCGCGAAGACCTGAACCCGTTGGAAGAAGCGATCGGCATCCAGCGCCTGATAGACGAATTCCAGATGACACATCAGGCTGCAGCCGACGCAGTGGGCCGCTCGCGTAGCGCCGCAAGCAACCTCTTGCGCCTTCTCAAATTGCCGCAAGCTGTGCAAGACATGCTGATGGAAGGTTCCTTGGACATGGGCCACGCCCGTTCGTTGTTGTCGCTGGAAGGCGCACAACAAGTACTGCTCGCGAACAAGATCGTTCTGGAAGGCCTTTCTGTGCGAGAGGCGGAAAAGCTGGTACAGCAACAAGGCGAACAATCGTCCACCAAGACAACAACCGGCAAGAAGATGCCAAAAGAGAATCGCGATACGCAGCGACTGCAAGACGAAATAAGCTCTCAGCTCGGTGCGCGCGTGGAAATCAAGCCAAACAGCAAGGGTGGAGGCAAGCTGGTCATCGAATATTCCAGTAACGAACATCTGGAAGAACTGACCGGCAAACTGTACGAGCGAGCCTGATCCAAGGCCTGATCGCCCTTTACACCGCGAATGCGCTTGACTTGCTGTGGCTGAATAGTAGAGAATGCGCGGGCTTTTTTTCGGCCCCAGCCAAATGAGCGCCTGGGGGCACAAGATGGAAAGTGTAACAAACACAACAATAAGCCGCGCATTCAGCAAGGCGGCGCGCTGGCAAATCATCATAACGGTACTCATCTCGGGTGTCTCTCTGCTGGTTGCGGGTATGAACGCAGCAATTTCCGCTTTAGCGGGAGGTTCGTCCGTAATAGTCGGTGGGTATGCGGGAATGCTGATTGCGCAAAGGCCAAACGGCGGTGCGCCAGGCGCAGTACTGGTTACTTTGCTGAAAGCAGAAGCGATCAAGGTGCTGGTAGTGGCAATGCTGTTGCTGGCGGTTTTCAAGTATTACCAGGGATTGGTTCCATTGTCTCTGATAGGTGGGTTGGCAGGTTCTGCGCTGGCATCAGGCGCGGGTTTGCGAGCCGTGAATAACGAGAACGACAAGTAGGGTCCGGGATGTCCACTGAACACGCACTGACTGCATCCAGTTACATCGAGCATCATCTTAGCTTCAACGTCAAACAAGTCGCCGGCGGCGGATTCTGGTCTGTCAATTTTGACACATTGGTTGTTTCCGCCCTGCTCGGAATCGTCACTTTCGGCCTGCTTTGGTTGGTTGTGCGCAGTGCGACCTCGGGCGTCCCCAGCAAACGCCAGGCATTTGTTGAGCTCATGGTCGAATTCATCGATGAGCAAGTCAAAGGCATCTTTCACGGTGATCGTCACAAGTTCGTAGCTCCTCTTGCCCTGACCGTATTCGTATGGGTGCTGGTCATGAACGCGATGGACTTCCTGCCGATCGACATCATGGCGTGGATCTACCTTCATGTGTTCGGCCAGGAGAAATTCCGTGCAGTCCCGACCTCCGACATCAATACAACGTTCGCACTGGCGCTGTCAGTGTGGTTGCTGATGATTTTCTTCAGTATCAAGGTCAAAGGCCTGGGTGGCTGGATACATGAATTGTTCTGCGCACCCTTTGGTTCCAATCCGCTGGTGTGGCCTGCGAACTTCCTCTTCAATCTGATCGAATATGTTTCCAAGCCGCTGTCGCACTCCTTGCGACTGTTCGGCAACATGTATGCAGGCGAAATCATCTTCCTGTTGCTTGGCATGTGGGCTGCAACAGGTTTGGCGGGAACGATATTTGGCGCCTTGCTTGGTGCTGGCTGGGCGATTTTCCACATCCTGATCGTGGTGCTCCAGGCGTTCATTTTCATGATGCTGACGATCGTCTATATCGCGATGGCTCACGAAAGCCACTAATCACTTTTCACTATTAACTTTTAATCAACTTTGTAAATCGAAAGGAAACAAAATGGAAAACACAGTTCAATTCATGGCACTGATCCAAGCCTACACCGGCATCGGTATCGGCTTGATCATCGGT
This sequence comes from Sideroxydans sp., assembly GCA_027310665.1. Lineage (GTDB taxonomy): Bacteria > Pseudomonadota > Gammaproteobacteria > Burkholderiales > Gallionellaceae > Sideroxyarcus. The sequence goes on from DAIDAJ010000120.1 coordinate 28,609, forward strand.
CTGGGCGCAGCAGGAGCTTGTATCGGCATCGGTATCATGTGCAGCAGCTTCCTGGACGGCGCCGCCCGTCAACCAGAATTGATTCCGACGCTGCAGGGTAAAGTGTTCCTGTTGCTGGGTCTGATCGACGCTTCCTTCATCATCGGCGTTGGTCTGGCAATGATGTTCGCGTTCGCTAACCCGCTGCTCGCCGTCATCAAGTAATTGAACATTGCGGGATGCGCAATCCAGCATTAAGGAATCGAAATGAACATTACCCTGACAATAATCGCGCAGGCACTGTCATTCGCCATTTTGATATGGTTCACTGCAAAATTCGTTTGGCCGCCTTTGCTGGCAGCGATCGAGTCGCGTCAAAAGACCATTGCAGATGGATTGGCTGATGCAGAGCGCGCCAAGCATGACCTGGATATGGCCGCCAAGCGCTCCGCAGATATTTTGCGCGAAGCAAAAGACAAGGCGGGCGAAATCGTCGCCAATGGTGAAAAACGCGCCAGCGAAATCGTCGAACAGGCAAAGGCGCAGGCCAAAGTCGAGGGAGACCGTATCGTGGCTGGCGCCAAGGCAGAAGTCGAGCAGGAAGTGTTTCGCGCCAAGGAACAACTGCGTACTCAAGTGTCGGCAATTGCATTGGCGGGTGCGGGCAAAATTTTGGGCCGGGAAATCGACGCCAAGGCGCACAATGACCTGCTCGACAAACTTGCAGCGGATCTCTAATAGCCATGTCTGAAGCCCTAACTACAGCACGACCCTACGCCCAAGCGGCGTTTGAAGAAGCACAAAAACTCTCCGACCTGAAAGGCTGGTCGGAGGTTTTGCTGTCGCTTGCCGAAGCCGTGAACTATCCGGAAATCCGCAACGTGATCAGCAGTCCGCGCGTTGCCAAAGCCCAGCTGGGAAGGTTGCTGGGTGACATACTGGGCGGAAAACTCAAGCCGCAACAGATGAATTTCATCAACGTGCTGGCTGAAAACCAGCGTCTGCTGCTTTTGCCCGAGATCGCATCCATCTTCGAGGTGCTCAAATCTGAAGCAGAGAAGAGCGTGGACGTGGTCGTGGATTCGGCGTTCGAACTGTCCGCCGCTCAACAAGACAAGATCGTCAGTTCGCTCAAGAAGCGCATGGGTCGAGAGATCAAACTGACATGCAATATCAATAAAGAATTGCTTGGGGGCGTGGTGATTCGCGCCGGTGACAAGGTGATCGACGGATCTGCGCGCACTAGACTCAGTGAAATGGCGTCCGCGCTTGCTTGATGGCAAACCAGTTGGCCTGATAAAGATTTATCAAGAATGAGGAAATCCAGATGAAGCTCAACCCTTCCGAAATTAGTAATCTGATACGCAGTCGCATCGAGAATTTCGAAGCACTGACCCAAGCGCGCACCGAAGGTACGGTGGTCAGCGTGACCGACGGTATCGTCCGTGTGCACGGCTTGTCCGATGTGATGCAGGGCGAAATGTTGGAATTCCCCGGCAATACATTCGGATTGGCGCTGAATCTTGAGCGCGATTCCGTAGGTGCCGTTATTCTGGGCGAATACGAACACATCACCGAAGGCGACACCGTCAAGTGCACGGGCCGCATTCTGGAAGTGCCGGTTGGTCCCGAACTGCGCGGCCGTGTGGTCAACGCGTTGGGTCAGCCTATCGATGGCAAAGGTCCGATCAATGCCAAGATGACCGACAAGATCGAAAAGGTCGCACCGGGCGTCATTGCACGCCAGTCTGTTGACCAGCCTGTGCAAACCGGTTTGAAATCCATCGACTCCATGGTTCCGGTCGGCCGTGGTCAGCGCGAACTGATCATTGGCGACCGCCAGACCGGCAAGACAGCCGTTGCTGTCGACGCGATCATCAATCAAAAGGGTCAGAACATGACCTGTATCTATGTTGCCGTGGGTCAGAAAGCATCGACCGTCGCCAACGTGGTACGCAAACTGGAAGAACACGGCGCGATGGAATACACCATCGTCGTTGCAGCGACCGCTTCCGATTCCGCCGCGATGCAATTCCTGGCACCGTATGCCGGTTGCACCATGGGCGAATACTTCCGCGACCGCGGCGAAGACGCACTGATCGTTTACGATGACTTGACCAAGCAAGCCTGGGCCTATCGTCAGATCTCCCTGTTGCTGCGCCGTCCGCCGGGCCGCGAAGCTTACCCCGGCGACGTGTTCTACCTGCACTCCCGTTTGCTCGAGCGCGCAGCCCGCGTGAACGCCGACTACGTCGAAGCCTTCACCAAAGGCGCCGTCAAAGGCAAGACCGGATCGCTGACCGCATTGCCGATCATCGAAACCCAAGCCGGCGACGTGTCCGCATTCGTGCCGACCAACGTGATTTCCATTACCGACGGCCAGATCTTCCTGGAAGCCGACCTGTTCAACGCCGGTATCCGTCCCGCGATCAACGCCGGTGTATCGGTGTCCCGCGTGGGAGGTGCAGCGCAGACCAAGGTGATCAAGAAGCTGGGTGGCGGTGTGCGTCTGGCCTTGGCTCAATATCGCGAATTGGCCGCGTTCGCTCAGTTCGCATCCGATCTGGACGAAGCGACCCGCAAGCAATTGGAACGCGGTCGCATGGTGACCGAGTTGATGAAGCAATTGCAATATTGCCCGCTGTCGGTTGCTGAAATGGCCGTGACGTTGTTCACCGTGAACAAGGGTTACTTCGACGACGTGGCCGTGCCCAAGGCGCTGGCTTTCGAATCGGCGTTGCATGCGTACCTGAAGTCCAAGAACAAGGAACTGATGGATGCCATCCAATCCACCAAGGATTTGTCCGGCGACAATGAAAAGGTGCTGATTGCAGCCATCGAGGCATTCAAGGCGACAGCAGTCTACTGATGTAACAACTAGCCATCCCGCCAGGCAACCAACGGACGGTTGCGACGCGGTTGGTTATAAGCAGGAGCAAAATCATGGCAGGCAGCAAAGAAATCCGCACGAAGATCAAGAGTGTCGAAAACACTCGCAAGATCACGCGCGCGATGGAAATGGTGGCCGCGGCGAAAATGCGCAAGGCGCAGGAACGCATGCGGGCCGCTCGTCCCTACGCCGAAAAGATCCGCAACGTTGCTGCTCATTTGTCGCGCGCCAACCCGGAATACAAGCACGCATTCCTGGTCAAGCGCGAAAGCATCCAGAATGTAGGCGTCATCGTGGTGACGTCGGACAAGGGCCTGTGCGGTGGTTTGAACACCAACGTGCTGCGCCTTGCGGTGAGCCGCATGAAATCGTGGGAAGGCGAGGGCAAGGGTATCGTTGTTTGCCCTATCGGCAATAAAGGTTTCAGCTTCATGAATCGCGTAGGCGCCAACGTCAAGTCGCACTTGACAGGCCTTGGCGACACGCCGCACATCGAGAAATTGATCGGCGCCGTGAAAATCATGCTGGATGCCTATGTCGCAGGCGAGATCGACGCGATCCACTTGTGCTACAACCACTTCATCAACACGATGAAGCAAGAGCCGCGCATGGAGCAACTGCTACCGCTCTCGGACGACAAGATAGGCGGGGCCAGCGGCAACTGGGATTATATCTATGAGCCCGACGCCAAGCCCGTGATCGACGAACTGCTGGTGCGGTACATCGAATCCCTGGTGTATCAGTCAGTGGTCGAGAATATGGCTTCCGAACAGAGCTCGCGCATGGTGGCGATGAAAGCCGCATCCGATAACGCCAAGAACGTTATCAGCGAGCTGAAACTGGTTTACAACAAAGCGCGTCAGGCTGCGATCACCAAGGAAATTTCCGAGATCGTGGGCGGTGCCGCAGCGGTTTAACGCGGCACGAGTGAAGATCGGGCGAGACTGACGTGAGCGTAGCGAACGTCAAGACGAGACCAAATCTTCAAGGCGCGACTGCAGTTCAAGAATTAATTTAGACGGGGAATCTGAAAATGAGTCAAGGAAAGATTGTTCAGTGTATCGGCGCGGTGGTTGACATCGAATTTCCGCGTGACCAGATGCCTAAGGTGTATGAGGCATTGAAGTTGGCCGATGCGGGTAATTCGGTGGCCGAAGCGGGCTTGACCTTCGAAGTCGAGCAGCAGTTGGGCGATGGCGTCGTGCGCACCATTGCGATGGGCTCCTCCGACGGCTTGCGCCGCGGCATGCTGGTCAACGCGACAGGCAAGGGCATCACAGTCCCGGTCGGCACCGGCACACTGGGCCGTATCATGGACGTGCTGGGCCGTCCGATCGACGAAGCCGGGGAAATCAAGTCCGACGAGCGCCGGGAGATCCACCAGAAGGCGCCGAAATTCGACGAACTGTCCCCTTCCGTAGACTTGCTGGAAACTGGCATCAAGGTGATCGACCTGGTTTGCCCGTTCGCCAAGGGCGGCAAGGTCGGTCTGTTCGGCGGCGCGGGCGTGGGCAAGACTGTGAACATGCTGGAACTGATCAACAATATCGCCAAGCAACACGCAGGTCTGTCCGTGTTCGCCGGCGTGGGTGAGCGTACCCGCGAAGGTAACGATTTCTACCACGAAATGTCCGACGCCGGCGTTATCGACAAGGAAGACTTCACCAAGTCCAAAGTGGCGATGGTGTTCGGCCAGATGAACGAGCCGCCCGGCAACCGCCTGCGCGTTGCGCTGTCCGGTTTGACCATGGCTGAAAAATTCCGTGACGAAGGCCGCGACATCCTGTTCTTCGTGGACAACATCTACCGTTACACTCTGGCCGGTACCGAAGTGTCCGCGCTGCTGGGCCGTATGCCTTCCGCCGTGGGTTATCAACCGACACTGGCTGAAGAAATGGGTCGCCTGCAGGAGCGTATCACCTCGACCAAGGTCGGTTCGATCACTTCCATCCAGGCCGTTTACGTTCCTGCGGATGACTTGACCGACCCGTCTCCTGCCACAACTTTCCTGCACCTGGACTCCACCGTCGTGTTGAGCCGCGACATCGCTTCGCTGGGTATCTACCCAGCTGTCGATCCGCTGGACTCCACTTCGCGCCAGCTCGACCCCTTGGTCGTGGGCGAAGAGCACTACAGCGTTGCCCGCAGCGTGCAGCAGACTCTGCAGCGTTACAAAGAGTTGCGCGACATCATCGCGATTCTGGGCATGGACGAATTGGCACCGGAAGACAAACTGGCGGTGGCACGTGCGCGCAAGATCCAGCGCTTCCTGTCACAACCGTTCCACGTGGCCGAAGTGTTCACCGGCAGCCCCGGCAAGTATGTCACCTTGAAGGAAACCATCAAGGGCTTCAAGGGCATCGTCAACGGCGAATACGATCACCTGCCGGAACAGGCGTTCTACATGGTGGGCGGCATCGAAGAAGCGGTCGAAAAAGCCAAGACGCTGCAATAATACTTAGGAGCCGATTATGGCAATGACCGTACATTTGGATGTGGTGAGCGCGGAGGAGTCCATCTTCTCGGGACTGGCGGAATTCGTCATCGTCCCCGGCGAGATGGGCGAACTCGGTGTTTACCCGCGTCACGTTGCACTGCTGACACGCATCAAACCAGGCGCCGTGCGCATCAAGCGCCCGGATCAGGAACAGGAAGAGTTGATCTACGTTTCCGGCGGCATGCTGGAAGTGCAGCCGGATGTCGTGACCGTACTGGCCGACACCGCGATCCGCGGCGCCGATCTGGACGAGGCACGCGCCTTGGAAGCCAAGCAGGCAGCAGAAGAAGCGATGAAGAACCGCACCTCCGACATCGACTACGCACAAGCACAAGCCGAGCTGGCAGAGGCCATCGCTCAACTCCGTGCCATCCAGCAGGTACGCAAGCACACGCACTGAGCAAAGCAAGTAATACAGCGACAGAATAAAAAAGCAGCTTCGGCTGCTTTTTTATTTTGCAGCAGCGATCGGGGCAGAACGTCCCACACGTAACGCAGTCAGTACAGCCAGACCCTGAAAGATCGCGATTCCAATCAGGACCGACGCGTAATGCCCGGTATCCATGAAATGGCCAAAAACGAGAGGCGACAACGCCAGACCGCTATCCAGTCCGGAGTAGACAAAGCCGTAGATCCGGCCATATGCAGCTTGACCGAAACGGGCGGTCGCCGCGCGCCGTACCAGCAAATCACGCGAGGGGCCCGCGATACCGGTGAAGAAGCCGATGCCAGCCATGACTGGCAATACCGACCAAGCCGGCAGCAACTCCATGGACAGGAACAATGCCAGTACAGCAGCCATCGTCAGGACGATAGCGATGATATGGTCCTGCGCGCGGTGCTGGGCAACGAAACCCCCGACAAAGATACCGCAGGCCGCGACCAGCAGGAACGTAGAAAGTGCAGTGGCGGCCGCACCCAGTGGCAACCCGTAAAGATGTTGCAGGACCGGCGTCCCAAAATTCTGGAACGCACCGAAAGCGACCGTAGTCAGAAAGAAAAAGGCGAAACAGAGCCAGACTGCTCCAACGGAAAGGAAAGAGAACGTGCCATGCCTGGGATGACTCTCGCTACCGGCTTTAACTGAGTTGATATCGAGTTGATCGCGGAATATCCAGAGCATGAACATGGCCGGAAGCGCCATCGCTCCGGCTGCGATGGCCGCTACTTTCCAGCCGGCTAGCGCGGAGATCCCCGTCAGGAATACAGGCGCAAGGGCCCAACCGAGATTTCCCGATATCCCATGCACCGAGAAAGCATGCCCCAGGCGCGACGTCGACACCTTTCGGTTGAGGACGGAGTAATCGGAAGGGTGCAGCACACTGTTGCCAAGTCCGGCCAGCGCGGCGACCAGGAACAGATCGGTCAGGCTATGGGCAAACAATCCCAGACTCAAACCGGCCAGCAGAAAGCAGCTCATGCCAAACAACAGCACACGCACCGGTCCGAAACGATCTACGGCAAATCCGGCCAGCGCCTGACCGACGCCGGAAATAACGAAGAAAACGGTCATCGTGAGGCCGATCCGCGAAAAATCCAGCCCGAAAGCGGTCATCAACCAGGGAAACAACGGGGGAAGCAACAGATGGAAAAAATGGGATGTACCGTGCGCCAAGCCGATCACTGCAATGACTGCGGTGTCCCGCTGAACGGGCGGATTGAACGATGTGCTGACAGTACTCATGGGTATGGATCAGGTGATTGCGCTGGATAAATACGATTGTATAGCGCCCGAAAAAAACATGCCGATGGAAACTTGGGCCGCCGGCAACACGCCAAGAACCGGCAATCACTGCTGTTTCACAACACTGGTTCAACCCTGCTTGAACGGGCTTCTCGCCCTCAGCACATCCACATATTCGGCAACGGCATCGGTCTCGTTCTTCAGATAATCTTCCACTGCTTGGGCAAACTGCGGATGTGCCAGCCAATGCGCGGAACGCGTCGTCACCGGTAAAAACCCTCGCGACAATTTGTGCTCGCCCCCTGCGCCGCCTTCAAAAGTATTGATGTTGTTTGCGATGCAAAATTCGATGGCCTGATAGTAGCAAGCCTCGAAGTGCAGTCCGGAATGAAATTCGAACGTGCCCCACGAGCGCCCGTATAAAGCGTCTTCAGTACGATAATTCAGCGCGCTGGCGATGGGGCGACCTTCGCGCGAAGCAATGACGAGCAAAGTGTGTTGCGGCAATGCAGCGCCGATACGTTGGAAGAAGTCTTCATTCAACTGGTGCGGCGAATTGTGCAGCTGCAGGGTATGCAAATAGCACGAAGCAAAGAAAGCCCACTGATCCGCAGTAGCAATTTCCCCGGTGACGCATCGCAGTTCGACGCCTGACTCTTTCACCTTGCGCCGCTCCTGCAAGATGCGCTTGCGCTTGTCGCGGCTGAGCGTCGACAGAAAATCGTCAAAATCGCGATAGCCCGGATTCTTCCAATGGAATTGCACATCCTGGCGCATCATCATTCCCTGAGCCTGCGCCACCGACGCATCGGCCTCATTCAGAAACAGGCAATGCAGAGAAGACACGCCGATGTCCTTTGCGTATTGCAGGGCATGCTTCAGCAACGACCCGCGGATCTCTTCCGATCCTGCAAGCAGACGTTTCCCGGCCACCGGCGTAAATGGCACGGTACATACCAGTTTTGGGTAATAGCGCAGCCCGTGCCGATGATATGCATCGGCCCAGGCAAAGTCGAACACATGCTCGCCAAATGAATTCATCTTAAGGTAAAGCGGCATCGCACCAACCAGACGGCCGTCCCGCCACAACGTGACAAACTGCGCCTTCCAGCCGTACTGCGGCATGGCGCAACCACTCTCCTGCAGCGCATAAAAGAAAGCATGGGAAAGCGTGGGATTGCCATCCGACAGCGCGTCCCAATCCGCAGCGGAAATATCCGCAAGGTCGTCGACGATTTTCAGGATAGGTGTGCTCATGTGGCTATTGTAGAGGGGACTCGAGCAGAACAAGCCACCAAATTGAAGCGGGTGATTTGATATACTCCGCCATCCCCGGATTCAGAGCCGATATGAGCCCTATAAACATCGTCATTCTTGCTGCCGGTAAGGGCACGCGAATGTATTCCGATAAGCCCAAGGTGTTGCACGCGCTGGCGGGTAAACCGCTGGTGCAGCACGTTCTCGATTGCGCAACGTCCTTGCAGCCGCAACAGATGTGCGTGGTCTACGGGCACGGCGGGGAAGCCGTACCGCTGGCGATGCAGCAATACGGGGCGAAATTCGTGATCCAGGAACCGCAACTCGGCACCGGGCACGCAGTGCAACAGGCAATGCCGCATCTGCCAGACGGCAGCCGCACGCTGGTGCTTTACGGGGATGTTCCGCTGATCCGGCACAGCACGCTGCACCAGATGCAACAGGCGGGCGAAGGCCTGGTGCTGCTGACTGTCAATCTTGAAAACCCGACCGGCTATGGCCGTATCGTGCGCGATCCGCAAGGCGATGTGCAGTGTATCGTTGAAGAAAAGGACGCTACAGCCGAGCAGCGCGAGATACGCGAAGTGAACACTGGCATGCTGCTGGCGCCTACAGAAAGGCTGCGCACCTGGCTCAGCAAGCTGGGCAATAACAATGCACAAGGTGAGTATTACCTGACCGATATCGTGGCGATGGCCGTTCAGCAAGGCCTGGCGGTGCATACCGTACAGCCTGCCCACCGATGGGAAGTCGAGGGCATCAACAACAAGATACAGCTCGCCGATCTGGAGCGCGTCTGGCAACAGAACGTTGCGGCCCAACTCATGGCCCAGGGCGTGACGCTGGCCGACCCAGCGCGCATCGACGTGCGCGGCAAACTCACTTGCGGGCGCGATGTCGAGATCGACGTCGGTTGCATCTTTGAGGGCAATGTAAACTTGGGAAATGGCGTGCGAGTGGGCGCTTACGGTATCATTCGTAACGCAACCATCGCCCAGGGAACCCAGATCGCGCCATACAGCCATATCGACGACAGCGAAGTGGGCGCAAACTGCCATATCGGCCCTTACGCACGGCTGCGTCCCGGAACAAAATTGCACGACGACGCACATGTCGGAAATTTCGTCGAGATCAAGAATAGCGAGATCGGCAAAGGAAGCAAAGCCAACCACTTGAGCTACATCGGCGACAGCACCGTGGGCAGCCGCGTGAACATCGGTGCGGGGACCATCACCTGCAACTACGATGGCGCGAACAAGCATCGCACCGTCATCGAGGACGACGCCTTCATCGGGTCGGACACGCAGCTGGTCGCACCGGTAACCGTCGGCAAGGGCGCGACCATAGGTGCCGGTTCAACTATCACCCTGGATGCACCCGCCGGTGAACTGACCATCTCGCGCGGCAGGCAGACAACGATCACAGGCTGGAAACGTCCGCAAAAAGGAAAGAAATAATATGTGTGGAATCGTAGGCGCCGTCGCAAAACGGAATATCGTGTCCATTCTGGTCAATGGCCTGCTGCGGCTGGAATACCGAGGCTATGACTCCGCCGGGCTGGTGGTCGTGCATGACGGGAAGCTGGACCGTGTGCGCAGCATCGGACGCGTGGCGGAGCTGGCAACAAAGAGCGCGAACACCTACGGCGAGCTCGGCATCGCCCACACGCGCTGGGCCACGCACGGCGTGCCGAGCGAACGCAACGCGCATCCGCACATCAGCCGCGACCTCATCGCCGTGGTACACAACGGCATCATCGAAAACTATGAAGAGCTGCGCACCGACCTGACCGAGCAGGGCTACGAATTCACTTCCGATACCGACACCGAAGTCATCGCCCACCTGATCCACAGCCATTATGCACAGGGCAGCCTGCTGGTCGCCACGCAGATGGCATTATCGCGGCTGATCGGTGCATACGCGATCGGCGTGGTGGCGGCAGACAACCCGCATCAGCTCATCGCCGCACGCAAGGGCAGCCCCCTGTTGCTGGGCGTTGGCGAAGGTGAGCACTTCATCGCATCCGATATGTCCGCCCTGCTGCAGGTCACGAAGAACGTCGTGTATCTGGAAGAAGGCGATGTGGTTGAGGTCAATCTCGCCAACTATCGCATCTTCGATACCCAAGGAATTTCGATACAACGCCCGGTGAACGTCAGTCAGCTCAACAACGACAGCGTGGAACTGGGTGAATACCAGCACTACATGCAAAAGGAGATCCACGAGCAACCCCAAGCCCTCGCGGATACACTGGAATCGGTATGCAACAGTCAAACGATGGTTCCGGGAATCTTCGGTGCGGAAGCGACAGCCATATTCCCCCAGATCGACAGCATCCTCATCCTTGCATGTGGCACCAGCCACCACGCAGGCATGGTGGCGCGCTACTGGCTGGAAGAGATCGCGGGCATCCAGTGCACGGTCGAGATCGCCAGCGAATACCGCTATCGCGCCAGCGTCGCCAACCCCAATACCCTGGTCGTGACCATCTCGCAGTCCGGGGAAACGGCCGATACGCTGGCTGCGCTCAATCATGCGAAGGTGACGGGCCATCTTTTCACGCTGGCCATCTGCAACGTACCGGAAAGCGCCATTATCCGGCAATCGAAACTGCGTTTCCTGACGCGTGCGGGTCCGGAGATCGGCGTTGCTTCGACCAAGGCATTCACCACGCAGCTAGCCGCGCTGTTCCTGCTGACGCTGGTTTTGGCAAAATTGCGAGGACGCATTGATCCGGAGCGTGAACAACAGTTCCTGCATGAACTGCGGCACTTGCCGAGCGCGGTCAAAAAAGTATTGGCGCTGGAGCCGCAGATAGCAGAACTGTCCAGGAACTTCGCGGATAAACAGCACGCTTTGTTCCTTGGCCGCGGATTGCATTATCCGATCGCGCTGGAAGGCGCGCTCAAGCTCAAGGAGATCTCCTACATCCACGCCGAGGCTTACCCGGCGGGGGAATTGAAGCACGGCCCGCTGGCACTGGTGGACAAGGATATGCCGGTCGTTTCCGTCGCGCCCAACGACATGCTGCTGGAAAAGTTGAAGTCCAATCTGCAAGAGGTGCGCGCCCGCGGTGGGGAGCTATATGTCTTCGCCGACGCGAACACCCATATCAAGGAAGCCGAAGGCGTCCACATCCTGCAAATGCCCGAACACGCGGGTTTTCTCAGCCCTATTCTGCACACCATCCCGCTGCAACTGTTGGCATATTACGTAGCATTGCAAAAGGGAACGGATGTGGACAAGCCCCGCAATCTTGCAAAGTCGGTCACTGTAGAGTGACCGGCATTGCGTGGGGCTTGCAGTGACGGCTAACTGATGGCCGGAACCATAAACCGCGCGACAAAAAGGCACATCTCCCGCAAACCAAGGAGTCCCGAAGCATGGCGGTCATCGCCGTATTCAACCAAAAGGGCGGAGTGGGTAAAACCACCACCTGCCTGAATCTTTCTGCCGCGCTATCGATAGCGCAACGGCATCCCATCGCGCTGGACATGGATCCGCAAGGACACTTGAGCCTTTCTTCGGGCCTGAAGAACGGCACGGCGCAATCCAGGAGCATGGCCGCATTCTTCAAGGACAATGCTCCGCTTGCGAACTTGCTGCACGACACGCCTGCCGGCTGGCAACTTATTCCCGCCACGCTGGAGCTATCCAAGATCGATGCGCTGTACGGCAGCGACCCGCAGGCGGCAAAGATGCTGAAACAGGGTCTGGCGGAGGAGCTGGCCTTGACCGGCGCACCGATCATCATCGACTGTTGCCCGATGCTGGGCGTACTCACCTTGAATGCGTTGCTGGCGGCAGACAAGGTGCTGATTCCGGTATCGGCGGATTTCCTGTCGGAACATGGGGTGCACCGGCTGGATTCGGCGCTCAATGTGCTGGAAAAGAAACTGCAACGAACATTCGAGCGCCGTATCGTCGTTACGCGCTTCGACTCCCGCCGCAAACTGTCCTATGACATCTACGACAAGCTGAAACAGCGCTACGGCGACCTGGTGTGCAAAACCCGCATCGGCGAGACGGTGGCACTGGCAACGAGCCCGATGCATGGTCTGGATGTATTCGCCTATGCACCGCAAAGTCCGGGCGCGGCAGACTACAAAATGCTGGCGGCAGAACTGATGGAAAGCGGCTTCGTCTAAACGAACCAGGTGTAAACAGCGAAGAACAAGGACGCACCCAGCAGAAGCGCAATGGCCGACAACCAGGCATTGCGCTTTTTCTGTTGCAGCAACATCTCCCGCAGCAGCGGTGCGGTCTGGGCAGCAAGGTCCTGGTTCAGGCGTTGATGCAGCAGGCGCGGCAGTTGCGGCAGCAAGGTCGCATAACGCGGCGCTTCGGCACGCAGGGCCTTGATGAAGCCGCGCCACCCGACCTGTTCGCTCATCCAGCGCTCCAGCCACGGCTTGGCCGTCTTCCAGAGATCGAGCTCGGGATCGAGTTGCAGTCCCAGGCCTTCGATGTTGAGCAAGGTCTTTTGCAGCAATACCAGTTGGGGCTGGATCTCGATGCCGAAGCGGCGCGAGGTCTGGAACAACCGCAGCAGGATCTTCCCGAACGAAACTTCGCGCAATGGCTTGTCGAAGATGGGCTCGCATACCGAGCGGATCGCGGCCTCGAATTCGTCCACGCGGGTATGGGCCGGAGCCCAGCCCGATTCGATATGAAGTTCGGCCACACGCTTGTAATCGCGGTTGAAGAAAGCGATGAAATTCTGCGCAAGGTAATTCTTGTCGGTCACCGTGAGCGTGCCCATGATGCCGAAGTCCAGCGCCACATACCGGCCATCGTGCGCCACCAGGATGTTGCCCGGGTGCATGTCGGCATGGAAAAAGCCATCACGGAACACTTGCGTATAGAAGATCTCTACCCCATTGGCTGCCAGCGCGGAAAGATCTATCCCTGCTTCGCGCAATGCACCGATCTGGCTGATCGGAATGCCGTGCATGCGCTCCATCACCATCACTTGGGCGGAACACCAATCCCAGTGCACTTCCGGCACGAGCAGCAATTTGGCGTCGGCAAAGTTTCGCCGCAACTGGCTGGCGTTGGCCGACTCGCGCATCATGTCGAGCTCGTCATGCAGGTATTTGTCGAACTCGGCGACGACCAGCTTCGGCTTCAGCCGCTTGCCGTCTTCCGACCAGCGTTCGATCAGGCCCGCGCAGATCTGCAGCAGTGCGATGTCATGTTCAATGACGTTCAAAATGCCGGGGCGCAAGATTTTGACGGCCACGTCCCGCCCATCCGGCAGCACGGCGAAATGCACCTGCGCAACCGATGCGCTGGCCTCGGGCGTCTCGTCGAATTCGGCAAAGACCTCGTTCAGCCTTTTGCCATATGCCTGTTCAAGCAACGCCACGGCCTGAGCCGACGGAAAAGGCGGGACCCTGTCCTGCAGCTTGGCCAGTTCATCGGCGATGTCGGTGGGGATCAGGTCGCGGCGCGTTGAAAGCAGCTGGCCGAACTTGACGAAGATGGGGCCCAATGCCTCCAGCGCCAAACGCAGGCGTTCGGCGCGCGGCCGGGAGGTATCGCGGAAGAACAACAGCCAATTGAGCGGACGGAGCAACCAGCTCGTCCGGTCATGCGCCAGCAGGAACTCGTCCAGGCCGAAACGGAGAACGACGTAAATGATCTTGAGTAAGCGGAAAAAACGCATTTACAAAGAGTTCAAATAAAAAAGGGCACAGCGGATGCCGCCATGCCCTCTAGTTTACTTTACTTTGGAATCAAACCTGCTGTATTCCGGCCAGCAGCCAGACCGCCTTGTTGTCCTTCAGGTTCTTCTGTACATGCCAGATTTCGTCGAAGCTTTCCGGCGTACCGTTGTTCTCGCGCAGCTGGCCGCTCATGCGCACGCTGGCAATGGCGTGGTCGTTTTCGGTGACCACCTCCAGCAGATCGGCGTTCAGGGTAACCACATCAGTCTTCTGCGGAGCGTCACCGCGTTCCTGCAACTGCATGGAAACCTCCGCAAACATCTCCGGCGTCGTGTACTCGCGGATGTCGTCCAGGTCCTTGCGGTCATTTGCGGCCTGCAGGCGGATGAACGAAGTCTTGGCGCTGCGCAGGAAGCTCTCTACGGGGAAGTCGGCTGGAATGTTGGCAGCAGCGACCGGCGCTGCGCTGCCGCCATAAGACTGCCGGACGGGCTCCTGCACACCGCCATAAGGTCCGCTTGCTCCCGAATATTGCATCGCGGGTTCCTGCTTGCGGCGGAACATCGAGACCAGGAACATCACCGCAACCCCGGCCAAGATCATCATCAGGATGGAGCCCATTCCACCACCCATGCTGCCACCGGCGAACATCGCACCCAGACCGGCGCCAATCGCCAGACCCGCCAAGGGACCGAGCCATCTATTGCCGGCGGGTTGGGGTGTGACGCCTGGCTGCGAAGGTATCGGGGCGGGCGCTGCCGCAGGCGAATTTTGCGCGGGCGCGCTCATGGTGCGCTGTTTTCCGAAGCTGCCCCCGCCGCCAAAGCGCTTGGCTTCAGCGCTGGTAGCGAGCAAAGACATACTGGTCAGAACAATGGTAAACAAGAGTAAAAAGCGTTTCATGTGATTCCTCATGAGTGGGAAGATTCAAAGCGGGGCGCAGTATAGCACCGGCCGGAGATGCTAAAGCTAACTGATTACACTAATATTATCATGGAGATACGAGCTTCACGGCAGTGACAAAATACTCGGTGTCGCCAAAACACGTCGTGGGCAAACCGATGTGCTGCTCGTAAGTCAAAGAGACGCGTTGACCGACATGCTGGTTAATCCTTGCAGCCACTTCATCATCGCGCACAGAGAACAGGAATTTCTCGGGCGCAGCCCCCGGCAAAGCGACCAAAGATAGTTCGCCTTCCCAACTCTTGCAGATCCAGCCCTTTTTCGACAGCTTTTGCATGAACCCGGCACGTTCGCCTTCCGAATAGCTCCAGTGCAACGCGGCCCAAGTGTACGCGGCAAAGATAGCCGATACGACAACGACAAGACCAAGAATTGCAGTCAAAAAACTTTTTGGCAGCGCCATGTTGAAGTCCAAGAATGTGGAAAGTCCAAGTTGATTATAAACCAGACAAAATCAGGCAACCCTCATGCTCAATTCCTAAAATGGGGGTGCGCAGACAAAATGCAAGGGCGAACCAGTACCCGGATGCAACAAATCCAGCTCGGTGGCGTGCAACATCAAGCGTGGTGCGGTGGCATCATCGCCGTAGAGCGCATCGCCAAGGATAGGATGGCCGATCGCGGACATGTGCAAGCGCAACTGATGAGTGCGGCCGGTCACGGGTTCCAGTTCAACTCGGGTGGCCTCAAAAAAACCGTCCGCCCTGAGCCCGTCGAAGGGTGAATGTTCGGAATTACCGCGGGCTCTGGCATGCACAACCCGGTAGCGGGTTAGTGAGGGCTTGCCCAGTTCGGTATCAATCTTGCGCAAAGGCCGGTTCGGCCAATCTGCCCCGATGGGCAGTTCCACCTCACCCGCTTCCGGTTCCAGCCTGCCTGCGACGATAGCCACATATCGCTTCTTCACCTCACGCTCGTGGAACAGGTGCGACAGCCGGCGCTGCATCCCGGCCCCGCACGCAAACACTATCAAGCCGGAAGTCGACATATCCAGCCTGTGCACAACAAGCACATCGGGAAACTCACGTTGCAGTCGTGAAGAAAGACAATCCTGCTTGTCCGGGCCGCGTCCCGGCACGGCCAGCAAACCGGCCGGCTTGTTCACCACCAGCAAGGAATCATCGCGGTAGATGAGCTCGAAAGGATTATCGCTTGTCATCGCCCGGGGGTGGCGCTTTGGCAGGCAAATTGTCTGGTGCCTTTTTGGGCCGGTTCTTGCCGGGATCGGCAAAGCGGAAACGTCCGAACAGCACGCAACCCTTCATGCCCAGGTCGCACGGGATATTGTTCACGCGCTGACATTTGCCATCGACCTCGTGCGGACAACCCCAGCCACCCATTTTGAAACTCCATCAACGAAACAAAAATGCCGTTCGCCCTGAGCCAGCCTGTCCTGAGATTCTATGGTTCACGTCAAGCACTTTGTAATCCTATCCGGGTTAAAGGTTGAGTGGTAATGGTGAATGGACCAAGCGGCGCGGGCGATTTTGCGGGCGATGATCACCAACGATGCGGTTGTGCTCCAGCCTTGGG
>DAIDAJ010000122.1 GCA_027310665.1 Sideroxydans sp.
CAATCGCACAAAACAGTGCAAAACCCAAGCCACCTGCCATGATTTATCTCCTCAAGTAAAAACCGCCCCTTGCGGAGCGGTATGTTAACGACATTAAATTTTGAATTCCTCCAGCTTTTTTGCGACGGCTACGTTTTTCAACTGCACATATTGCGGCAACCCGTCTTTGTATGGCGGGTAATCCTCGCCCCTGATAAGCGGCGTGAGATAAGTACGGCATTTTTCAGTGATTCCGAAACCATCCGGTGTGATGAAATTGCGCGGCATGAACTTTTCCACGTTGGCAACTTTCGAAAGCGGAGCGACACCGACTTTCCATTTGTAGGGCTTGTCCGATACGCGCTCGACGGTAGGCATCACCGCGTTTTGTCCCTTGAGTGCCAGTTCTACGGCGGATTTTCCAAGCGCGTATGCCTGCTCGACATCAGTCTTTGATGCGATATGGCGCGCGGCGCGCTGCAGGTAGTCGGCCACAGCCCAATGGAATTTATGTCCCAGCGCTTCCTTGACCATGTTGGCGACCACGGGCGCGGCGCCGCCAAGTTGCGCATGGCCGAAGGCATCCCGCGTGCCTTGCTCGGCCAGGAACTTGCCGTCGGGATAATGGCAGCCTTCGGATACCACCACACTGCAATAGCCGTGTTTCTTGACCATCGCGTCTACCTTGGCGAGGAATTTCTTCTGGTCGAACTCGATTTCCGGGAACAGGATGACGACCGGGATGCCTTGTTCCTCGACCAGGCCGCCGGCCGCGGCGATCCAGCCGGCATGGCGTCCCATCACTTCCAGCACGAACACCTTGGTGGAAGTCTTGGCCATGGAGCGCACATCGTAACTGGCCTCCAGAGTCGAGACAGCGATGTATTTGGCGACTGATCCGAAGCCTGGGCAGCAGTCGGTGATCGGCAGATCGTTGTCCACGGTCTTGGGTACATGGATAGCCTGCACCGGGTAGCCCATTTTGTCGGACAGCTGCGAGACCTTGTAGCAGGTGTCGGCGGAGTCGCCCCCGCCGTTATAGAAGAAGTAGCCGATGTTATGCGCCTTGAACACCTCGATCAGGCGCGCATATTCGCGCTGGTTCTGTTCCAGAGATTTGAGTTTGAAGCGGCAGGAGCCGAAGGCGCCGGAAGGGGTGCTGCGCAATGATGCAATGGCTTTGGCGGACTCTTTGGTGGTATCGATCAGGTCTTCGGTGAGGGCGCCGATGATACCGTTGCGTCCAGCATAGACCTTACCGATCTTGTCCTTGTGTTTTCGTGCTGTTTCGATCACGCCGCAGGCTGAGGCATTGATGACGGCAGTGACACCACCGGATTGTGCATAGAACACGTTCTTCTTTCCCATACTTTGCTCTCCGTCAAAGGTTGTGAAATGAAACTATTTATTTGAAACAAAAGTTATCTTACGCCAATTATGGCTTATATTGTTGCGTAAGAGTGTTGGATGGAGTCAGACTAAAGTAGTACGGGACTTTAGTCTGAAGTAAAATGAAAACCGGACGAAAAAAGAATATACAAGTAATAAAGATTTGATCAAAAAAACTAAGTAAACCTTAGCAGGGGGATATAGATGGCCATCGAATTATTCAATAACGGGAAGCACTTGTGCCTGATGTTCGACGATCTGGTGGATGATACGGCCGGAGAAGCGGTACAGGCCAATCAGTTCCTGATCGTCGATAATGCGCAGGGCGCGTTGATCGATCCGGGCGGAAATATGACCTACAACAGTCTGCTGATGGAAATGCACAATTATTTTCCGCCGAAGAAACTGCAGTACATCCTGGCGTCACATGCGGATCCGGACATTATTGCCTCGGTCAATAAATGGATGATTCATTCCGATTGCAAAGTAATGATCTCCAAGTTGTGGGTGCGTTTCGTACCGCATTTCTGCAGTGGCGACAACTCTTCAGGACGTATTTTCGGCATTCCCGACGAGGGTATGAACCTGCCTTTGGGTAACTCCATTATCAAGGCGATCCCGGCGCACTTCATGCATTCGGAAGGTAATTTCCAGTTCTACGATCCTGTCAGCAAGATACTGTTCTCGGGCGATATGGGCGCATCTCTTGTGGGACATGCCGAGGCAGACACACCCGTCGAAGATTTCAAATCCCACATCAAGTACATGGAAGGTTTTCACAAGCGCTACATGATTTCCAACAAGATCTGCCGCTTCTGGGTCAACATGGTTCGCCAGATGGACGTTGAAGCCATCGTGCCGCAACACGGACGATGCTTCAAGGGCAAGAAGATGGTGAACGAGTTCCTGAACTGGATCGAGGCATTGCCTTGCGGCATAGACTTGCTGACTCAGGAAAACTACCGCGTTCCAGCCAATTGAGTCTGTGGTTCCTGAAAACGGGCGTCATCCAGGACCGGATGACGCCCGTTTTTCTATTCGGCGGTGCGCAGGTTCGCTGCAAAATTCCCGGCCTTTTCCACGTAGTTCGCGGTATTGGCATGCATCGCAGCTATTTCTGCGTCGCTTAGCATTCGCAGTACCTTTCCCGGTGAGCCGATCACCAGTGAATTATCCGGGATGACTTTTCCTTCTGTGACGAGCGCGTTTGCTCCGATCAGGCAGTTCTTTCCGATGACAGCGTGATTGAGGATGACAGCCTTGATGCCGATCAGCGAACCGTCGCCGATGCTGCAGCCGTGCAGCATGGCCTGATGCCCGACCGTGACATTCTTTCCGACAGTCAGTGGCGAACCTATATCGGTATGCAGCACGGAACCGTCCTGGATATTGCTGTTTGTGCCGATATGGATGGGTTCGTTATCGCCGCGCAGCACGGCCCCGAACCAGATGCTGACATTGTTTTCAAGGATCACCGTACCGATGACGTCTGCACTTGGGGCGACGAAATGCCTGTCGCCGCGCAATTCAGGGATGCGGTCGCCCAAGCGATGCAAAGTCATAGCGCGTTCACCCCGGCCTGGGCGATCTGGCCGTCCTGGAAGGAGCGAACGCCGCTGATGCCGAGGCCGCCGATAATGACCCCGTCGCGCACCAACGGCACACCGCCTTCGGCCGGAATCACCCCGGGCAGGGCGAGGTGGATGAGGCGCCCGCTCAAGACGGCATCTTCCGACGCCTTGGTTGGGCGCTGGAAAGCGACCGCGGCATGGGCCTTTGCGATTGCCGTCTCGACACTTCCGAACTGAGTGTCATGGCTGCGTTGCAGATAGAGCAAATGGCCGCCGTCATCCACCACCGCGATGACGACCTTCCATTCGTTGGAACGAGCTTCCGATTCAGCGGCAGCAGCCACGCGTCTGGCGTCTTCCAGTGTGAGGACGGGCTTGTTTGCCATGATCACTTGCCCAGTGCGTGGAATACCTGATCGCGTATGGCTTCAACGCTGCCTACGCCGGCGATGTGTATGACTTTTGGGGCCTTTGCGTCGCCCGATCTGCTCCAGGCGGTGTAGTACTCGACCAGGGGCTGCGTCTGTTCGTGGTAAACGTTGAGGCGCTTGATGACTGTCTCTTCTGCGTCATCCGGGCGTTGTACCAGGTCTTCGCCGGTGACGTCATCCTTGCCCGGCACCTTGGGCGGATTGAACACTTCGTGATAGGTGCGCCCCGATGCCGGATGCACGCGGCGTCCCCCCATGCGCTGGACAATCTCGCTGTCCGCCACGTCGATCTCAACCACATAGTCTATGCGTATGTCAGCATCCTTCATTGCCTGGGCTTGCGGGATGGTGCGCGGAAAGCCGTCAAACAGGAATCCCTTGGCGCAATCGGCCTCCTTGATGCGCTCTTTCACCAGATTGATGATGATGTCGTCGGAGATCAGGTTGCCCGCATCCATCACCTGCTTTGCAGCGAGGCCGAGCGGTGTGCCAGCCTTGATCGCCGCGCGCAGCATGTCGCCGGTGGAGATCTGGGGGATGCCGAATTTTTCCTTGATGTAACTTGCCTGGGTTCCTTTGCCCGCGCCGGGTGCACCTAACAGAATCAGTTTCATTGATGTTTTCCCTTTCAATTAAATCCGCTTTGTAATCAGGTGAACAGACGCCGTGCGACCTCTAGATCATGTTCGGTGTCCACACCGCTCGGTGGTGCATGATCGGTCTTGGTTACGCCAATCTTGTACCCATGATACAACGCGCGCAGTTGTTCCAGCGACTCTATTTGCTCAATATTAGTAGGGTTAAGTTTGCCAAAATCGCGCAAGAAGCCGGCGCGATAGCCGTAGATGCCGATATGTCGCAGTACATTGACGGTCTGAGGCAAGGGTTGGTGCCGGGCATAGGCATCCCGCGGCCAGGGAATGGGCGCGCGACTGAAATAGAGTGCGTTGGAGTGTTTATCCAGAACCACCTTGACGATGTTCGGATTGCGCATGGAGGCTTCGTCATGAATGGGATGACACGCTGTGGAGATGGCGCACTCGTCATGGTCGTGGAGATGTTGCGCTACGGCACGAATGAGATCGGGCGGTATCAGCGGCTCGTCGCCTTGCACGTTGACCACGATGGTGTCGTCCGGCCAGCCTTGTTGTGTTGCCACCTCGGCGATGCGGTCTGTGCCGCTGGCATGATCTGCCCGTGTCATGCAGGCCTGGAAGCCGTGTTCCTGCGCGGAAGCGACGATAGGCTGGTGATCGGTCGCGATGATGATCTGCTGCGCACCGCTTTGTGCGGCTTGCTCGGCGACGCGGATCACCATCGGTTTTCCTCCGATATCCAGCAGAGGTTTGCCGGGCAAACGAGTGGAGGCGAAACGGGCAGGTATGACGACCTTGAAAATCGGCATCAAAGCGCTTCAATCTCTTTCAGGGTAAGTTCGCGCGCCTCGTCTGCCAGCATGACCGGGATGTCATCCTTGATGGCAAATGCCAGCCTGTCTGCCTTGCAGATCAGTTCTTGCTCCGCCTTGCGATAGATAAGAGGGGATTTGCACAGGGGGCAAACCAGAATGTCGAGAAGTTTTGCGTCCATTATGGCGTGACCTTTTTCAGGATAAGTTGAGTAAGAGCTGTGTTGATTTGCGCATCCACACGCAGCACCCAGCATTTCTCGGTGGCGAATGCCGCGCATTTTACCGCATCTTTTTCGGTCATGAGCACCGCATCAGCGTCTTTGAAAGCGATATCGGCCGAGGAATAGCGGTGATGGTCGGGAAAGGCATGCTGGTGTGCGTTCAGTCCGAGATGTTCAAGGTGGGCAAAAAAACGACGCGGGTGACCGATGCCGGCGATGGCATGCAAATTTTGTCCGGCGAATTCGCTGGCAGAAACGATGATCACGGGATTGAGCAAGTTGTAGAAAAGCGCCCCCTGCAGGCTCATGGCAAATTCCGTTCCGTTTGCCTGTCCTCCATTGATCACGACCGCATCCACTGTGCGCAACCGCGATACAGGCTCGCGCAGGGGCCCGGCAGGCAGAAGCAGTCCGTTTCCGAAACGCCTTGCGCCATCGACGACGGCGATCTCGACATCGCGCTGCAAACGATAGTGCTGCAAACCGTCGTCGCTGAGAACGATATCGCACTCGGGATGCGCTTGCAGCAGGGCAAGCGCGGCAGCCGGACGGTCGCGGCCTATCCATACCGGGCACAATGCGCGCTGAGCCATCAGCAGCGGCTCGTCGCCGACCTCGTCCGCAGCGTCCTCGGTGGAGACTTCGTGAGGCGTCGAATTGTGCTCGGTGGTTTTGGTGTAGCCGCGGCTGACAATGCCGGGGTGCCAGCCGTTATCGATCAGCTGTTGTGCCAGCCAGAGCGTAAGCGGGGTCTTGCCGGTACCGCCGACGCTGATGTTGCCGACGACGACGACCGGAACGGGCAATTTGACCGAAGCCAGGATCCTGCTGCGGTAAAGAAGGCGTCGCGCAGCGGCGAGCGAGCGAAAGACCAGGCTGATTGGGAAGAGCAGCAGGTGGGGCGGCGAAAGTCGATACCAGTAATGTTGCAGCCGCTCCATACTGAATGTTTATTTGCTCTGGTTTTGCGTCGTGAAGGTAATGCGCCCGAAGCCCGCAATGCGTGCGGCTTCCATGATATTGATGACGGACTGGTGCGTTGCCTTGCCGTCGGCGTTGATGATGATGGTCGGATCGGCTTGATTGCCGGCGGATTTGCGCAATATTTCGGCAAAATCGTTCACGCCGTTGAATGCGGAACGCACATTATTCACCGCGTAATGTTCCGAAGCGTCAACTGCGACATTGATGGGCTTGCCGGGAGCGGACACACCTTCCTCGCCGGACGCCTGCGGCAGGTTGATCTGCAACTGTGCGAAATTGGAATAGCTGGTAGTGACCATCAGAAAGATCAGGATCACCAGCAGCACGTCGATCATCGGGATCAGGTTGATCTCGGGTTCCTCGCGATTGCGGCCGCGCTGAAAATTCATTTACGCTCACCGTGCACGACTTCGACCAGTTTGATTGCCTGCTGCTCCATCTCTATGGTCAGCGAATCGACCTGCGCGCGGAAATGGCGGTAGGCGATCATGCTCGGCACGGCGACGATCAGGCCGAAAGCGGTGTTGTACAGGGCCACGGAGATCCCGTGCGCCAATTCGGCCGGCGCGGCGCCACCCGCATTTTGCGAACCGAATATTTCGATCATGCCGATCACTGTGCCGAACAGGCCAAGGAGCGGGCTGATGGAGGCGATGGTGCCCAGGGTGGTGAGGAAGCGCTCGAGGTCGTGTGCGGCACCGCGCCCGGCCTCTTCGATCGATTCCTTCATCACTTCAGGTGCGCTCTTGATGTTCTTCAGTCCCGCAGCGAACACCTTGCCCAACGGAGAGCCTTCGCTCAGTCTTGTGAGCATCTGCTGGCTGACGCCGCGCTGTTTGAGTTCCTGAACTACCTCGTCGATCAGCGTGGGCGGCACGATCTTCTTGTGGCGCAGGAAAAGTGAACGTTCGGTAATGAGTGTGATAGCGACCAGGGATGCGACGAGGAGTAGATAGATCGGCCAACCGGCCGCTTCAATGAGTGTGATCACGCAACGTCTCCAGGAAATTATGCTTAAATTCGAAGGCGGCACTGTATCTTGTAGGTTATGTTTGAGCAAGGTCGTCAGGCATCCTCAACGCTAACTCATAGCCGGATAAGAGATTTGTATTCTTATGCACAAAAACTGTGGATAACTTTGTGCATGAATGACCGGAATAGCGATCAAAAGCCTAATGCCATAGCCATTTGTTAATGATAGCCCAAAAAACATACCGCAATAAATCATTTAATAAACAATGATATATCGTAAGTTGTAATATTGCCGCAATGTCTGATCGTCCGGAAGCGGCGAATTTGCTGGTGTTGTGGATTGAAATGAATTGTCAATATGCCATTTGGCCTATTTTTAAAAAACATTTCTGAGTAGTGGAGAGATTAACAGGGAATAAAAGATGGACGGGAATCGAGTACTGAGCGTGCGCGAGCTGAATCTTGCGGCGAAACAATTGATTGAAGGTGGCCTGCCTTTGTTGTGGGTGCGCGGAGAAGTTTCCAATTTCGTCAGTGCGGCTTCGGGGCACTGGTATTTTTCGCTCAAGGACGACATGGCACAGGTGCGCTGCGTGATGTTTCGCCACAAAAGCCAGTACCTGGATTTCAAGCCCGCGAACGGCATGCAGTTAGAAGTACTTGCCTTGGCGACCCTGTACGAGGCGCGCGGCGACTTTCAATTGACGCTGGAAAAGATGCGCCCGGCCGGGTTGGGTGCGTTGTATGAGGCGTTTGAGCGGTTGAAGGCAAAGCTGGAAGGCGAGGGATTGTTCGATGCCGGGCGTAAGCGCGATTTGCCGTTGCTGCCCGGACAGGTCGGCATCGTGACTCCGCCGCAAGCGGCCGCTCTGCGCGATGTCTTGCGCACCCTGGCGAATCGCATGCCCAATGTGCCGGTTGTGTTGTATCCCGTGCCGGTGCAGGGCGAGGATGCTGCGCAAAAGATCGCCCTGGCGATCAATATGGCAAGCCGGCGTGCCGAATGCGATGTACTCATATTGTGCCGCGGTGGCGGCAGCATCGAAGATCTGTGGGCATTCAACGAGGAAGTGGTGGCACGTGCCGTTGCGGCCAGCCACATTCCCGTCGTGAGCGGAGTCGGGCACGAGACCGACTTCACCATTGCCGATTTCGTGGCCGATCTGCGTGCCGCGACACCGACGGCGGCGGCACAGGCGGTGGTGCCGGACCGGCAGGAGTTGCGCCTGCGCCTGGCACAACATCGTCGGCATTTGAAACGGGCAATCATGCGCCAGTTTGAGCAGCGCATGCAGCAGGCCGATTACTTGCAGCGCCGCCTGGTGCATCCGGCACAACGTATCCGGCAACAGGGCGAGCGCCTGACTGCCTTATGGCAGCGCATTCGGCTCGCACAAGCCTATATCCTGCAGCACCGGCAGGGGCGTTCGAATTCGTTGTGGCAACGGCTGCGCATGCAACGTCCGGAAGTTGCGCGTTTGCGAGAGCAGCAGGCAGACCTCGCGCGCCGCCTGAGTTCGGCAATGCAGCACACCCGGGATCGCCATGACGCGCGGCTGCTTGCATTGCAACAGCACTTGCAGCATCTCGATCCGCAACAGGTGCTTGCACGCGGCTACAGTATGGTGCGCGATGCAAAAGGGAAAGTCGTGCTTAGCAGCGAACGAATCGCCCTGGGAGAGCGCCTGGACATCACGTTCGCGCAAGGCGGTGCAAGCGCAGTCGTGCAGGAAAAGCGCGAGCCCCAGGCGGATTAGGTTAAAATCCGCGCCTGTTTTCAAGCATCCAGATTGTTTCTTTATGATGAAAGACATTTCCCGGCGCGGACTCCTGCTGCTATTGCTTGCAGTCGTGCTTATCTGGTTCAGCAATCTCGAATACCGCAAGCTCATCCGGCCCGATGAAGGCCGCTACGCCGAGATTCCGCGCGAGATGGTCGCGAGCGGAGATTGGACCACTCCTCGCCTGAATGAACTGAAGTATTTCGAGAAGCCGCCGTTGCAATACTGGGCTACCGCAGTGGCCTATGAGGTGTTCGGCGAGCATCAATGGACATCGCGCATATGGGTGGCACTGACCGGATTCGCCGGCATTCTGCTGGCCTGGTTCACAGGGACACGCTTGTTCGGGCGGCAGGCGGGCATCTATGCGGCATTGCTGCTGGGCAGCAGCATGCTTTACGCGATGATGTCCCATGTCAACACACTGGACATGGGCGTGACCTTTTTCATCACGCTCGGAATTTTTTCGTTGCTGCTCGCGCAAAGAGAAGAACACGATACGCAGCGCCGCAATTGGATGCTGCTGGCCTGGGCGGCGCTGGCGCTGTCGGTGCTGAGCAAAGGGTTGATGGGCCTGGTTCTGCCGGGTGCGGCATTGTTCCTGTACTCGGTGTTCAATCGCGATATCAGGATATGGAAGCGCATGCACTGGGTCAGCGGGCTGCTGGTGTTCTTCCTGATCGCCACCCCCTGGTTCGTGCTGGTCATGCGCGCCAATCCAGAGTTCTTCCATTTCTTCTTCATTCACGAACACTTGGAGCGCTTCACTACTAAAGTGCACGGGCGCTTCCAGCCCTGGTACTACTTCGTGCCAATCCTGTTGCTGGGCATGTTGCCCTGGACGCTGCTGATGTTCGATGCACTGTTGCGTTCCTGGCGCGGCAATGGGCAGAAGCTGAAAGAATTCAGCGCCGCGCGCTTCCTGCTGGTGTGGACGGTGTTCATCTATGTGTTCTTTTCGATCTCCGACTCCAAGCTGCCGTCCTATCTGCTGCCGATGTTCCCGCCGCTGGCGCTGTTGATGGGCAAGCAAATCTCTGAGATGAGTTCGCGCCGGTTGTTCTGGCTGACCGTTCCGGTGCTGGCGGTGGTTGCCACGCTGCTTGGAATCATCCCGTTTGCTGCCAAGATGTCCGCGGATACGCCGTTGCAGCAGCAAATGTACGGCAATTACTCGGCATGGCTGCTGGTTGCAGCGGGGCTCTGGCTCGTCGGCACGGCGGCAGCATTGTGGTTGCTGCGCCGTGAGAAAAAGATGGCGGCGGTCATCGTGCTGGCGTTCTCTTCGCTCGCTGCCTCGCAGCTGGCAACCTCGGGCTACAATGCGATCGCTCCCGAGCGTTCCAGTTATATCCTCGCCGACGCGATCAGGCCGCTGGTCAAGCCGGACGTGCCGTTCTATTCCGTTTTTTGCTACGAGCAGACCTTGCCGTTCTACCTCAAGCGGACATTTACGCTGGTCGACTATCAGGACGAGATGGCGTTCGGCATTGAGATGGAGCCGGAGCGCTGGATACCTTCGGCCGATCAGTTGGCCAAGCGCTGGAGCATGCAAGCGGACGCCTATGCTATTGTGCCGACACCATTGCTTTATATACTCCAACAGCAAGGAATGGCGATGAAAGAGATCTATCGTGACGAACAATATGTGGTGGTGAGCAAACCATGAACCTGGTCAGTTTCGGTTTGATCTTTACCGGCGTGATGCTTAACGCCGCAGCACAGATCCTGATGAAGGCGGGTACCAACGCCATCGGCCATTTCGAATTCAGCGCGGCGAACATCCTGCCCATCGGCTGGAAGCTGGCGACCGAATGGCACATCGTCACCGCACTGTTCTGCTACGGCATCAGTGTGATCGTGTGGATACTCGCGCTGTCGCGCGTGCCGGTCAGCATCGCTTTCCCGATGCTGTCGATGGCCTATGTGGTCAATGCCGTGGCTGCCTGGTATCTGCTGGGCGAAGCCTTCAATCCGACCAAGCTGGCCGGCATGGGCGTGATCATCCTGGGCGTCATCATCATTTCAAGAGCTTGAGATTGACCGTCATACCGGCGCAGGCCGGTATCCAGTCAAATGAAAGGACTCTCCGCACCGCGGAGACAAAACCAAAGGCATTTTGATAAAACCGCTGGATTCCGGCCTGCGCCGGTATGACGGGTTTGTAGAATAGAAACGGATGAAATTATGAGCGAATTCTTACCCTTTACCAGACCCTATATCGACGAAACGGCCATCGCCGCGGTGTGCGATGTGTTGCGTTCCGGCTGGATCACCAGCGGCCCCAAGGTGCTGGAATTCGAGAAACAGCTCTCCGCGTATTTTGGCGGGCGCCCGGTACGCACCTTCAATTCCGGCACCTGCACCATGGAGATCGCCCTGCGCATCGCCGGCATCGGCGCGGGCGACGAAGTCATCACTACCCCGATTTCCTGGGTGGCGACTGCCAGCGTGATCCTTGAAGTCGGCGCGACACCCGTGTTTGCGGACATCGACCCCATGACACGCAATATCGATCTGGACAAGGTCGAAGCGGCAATCACGCCACGCACCAAAGCCATCATTCCGGTCGATCTTTCGGGCTTGCCGGTGGACAGGGACAGGCTGTACGACATCGCCCGTCGCCACAAGCTGCGCGTGGTGGAAGACGCGGCGCAGGCCATCGGTTCATTGTGGAAAGGCAAGCGCATCGGCTCGTTCGGCGATTTCGTGTCGTTCAGCTTCCAAGCCAACAAGAATCTCACCACGACCGAAGGCGGCTGCCTGGTGCTTAACAACGAAGACGAAGCGCGCCTCGCAGAAAAATATCGCCTTCAAGGTGTGACGCGCAGCGGATTCGACGGCATGGACGTGGATGTGCTGGGCGGAAAGTACAACATGACTGATGTCGCTGCCGCCATTGGCCTGAACCAGTTGCCGCAGCTGGATGCCATCACTGCGCGTCGCCATGCATTGGCCAGGCATTATTTCGCGACCTTCGGCGCAGATTTCGAGAAACAGACTGGCGTGCAGCTGCCATTGGCGAATTTCGAAAACACCAACTGGCACATGTTCGAGATCGTGCTGCCGCAAGGAGCGGTGCGTGCGGGGTTCATGGAGAAGATGAAAGCCCGCAACATCGGCTGTGGCGTGCATTACCCGCCCATCCATCTGTTCCAGATGTATCGTGAACGCGGTTTCAAGGAAGGCATGTTCCCCGTCGCGGAGAGCGTAGGGCGCCGCATCGTTACCTTGCCGTTGTTCCCGAAGATGAGCGAGGCGGATGTCGAGCGCGTGGTTAAGGCAGTCCGGGAAGTGCTGGCAAGTTAGCGAATTTCGTTATCTCGCCTCTCTGCGGTAAAATGCCGCCCCTATGAGTACACCCCAACTTTCCGTCGTCATCCCCGTCTATAACGAAGAGCAGGGCCTGCAGGCCTTGTTCGACCGTCTGTATCCCGCACTGGACAAGCTCGGCATTGCTTACGAGATCCTGTTCGTCAACGATGGCAGTCGCGACCGTTCCGCTGCCATTCTGCGCGAGCAATTCCAGAAACGGCCGGATGTGACGCGGGTGGTGCTGTTCAACGGCAATTTCGGCCAGCACATGGCGATCATGGCCGGGTTCGAGCACTGCCGCGGCCAGCGTGTGGTGACGCTCGATGCCGATCTGCAGAACCCGCCGGAAGACACCGGGGTGCTGCTGGCCAAGATGGACGAGGGGTACGATTACGTCGGCTCCATCCGCCGCCAGCGCAACGACAGCTGGTGGCGGCATGTCGCCTCGCGCGCCATGAACGGCCTGCGCGAAAAGATCACCCGCATCAAGATGACCGACCAGGGCTGCATGTTCCGCGCCTACGACCGCAACATCATCGATGCGATCAACAGCTGCAAAGAAGTGAACACCTTCATCCCTGCGCTGGCCTACAGCTTTGCGCGCAATCCAGCCGAAGTCGTGGTGGGACATGAAGAGCGTGCGGCGGGGGAATCCAAGTATTCGATGTATAGCCTGATCCGCCTCAATTTCGACCTGATGACCAGCTTCTCTCTGGTGCCGTTGCAGATGTTTTCCATGCTGGGGATGCTGATCTCGGTGCTTTCTGCGCTGTTCTTTGTATTTCTCGTGATTCGCCGCCTGGTGATCGGCCCCGAAGCCGAAGGCCTGTTCACTCTGTTCGCGCTGATGTTCTTCCTGATCGGTATCGCGCTGTTCGGCATCGGCCTGTTGGGCGAATACATCGGTCGCATCTACCAGCAAGTGCGGCACCGGCCGCGTTATCTGGTGGAAGCGGTGCTGGAGAAGCGGGATACAGGAGACGGGATACAGGATTCAGTCAAGGGCAGGTCGGGGAATTCATGAGCAACGAAGCTGCAACAACTGGTGCAGCGGGTTTGTCTGAATCCCGTATCCCGTATCCCGGGTCCTCCGCCGTCGTCTTCGCTTATCACAATGTGGGCGTCCGCTGCCTGAACGTGCTGCTTGCGCACGGGATCGATGTGGCGCTGGTGGTGACGCACCGCGACAATCCGAAAGAGACCATCTGGTTCGAGAGCGTGCAGAAGCTGGCCGAATTGCACGGCATCCCGACTATTACGCCGGACAACCCGAACGTGCCCGAAGTGATCGGGCACATACAGGCGTTGCAGCCCGATTTCTATTTCTCGTTCTACTACCGCGAAATGCTGAAAGCGCCGCTGCTGGCTATTCCCAAGCACGGTGCGCTGAACATGCATGGCTCCCTGTTGCCGAAATACCGTGGCAGGGTGCCGGTGAATTGGGCGATAATCCGCGGCGAAACGGAGACGGGTGCAACGCTGCACTACATGACCGAGAAGCCGGACAACGGCGACATCGTGGCACAGCAGGCTGTGCCCATCCTGCCCAACGATACCGCATTCGAGGTGTTCCAGAAGGTGACGGTAGCGGCGGAGATGGCGCTGAACGGCGTGGTGCCGGCGTTGCTGGCAGGAACGGCAAAAGCAGCGAGACAGGATTTGAGCAAGGGCGCCTACTTCGGCGGGCGCAAAGCGGAGGACGGCGTCATCGACTGGTCGCGGTCGGCGCGAGAGATACACAACCTGGTGCGTGCGGTAGCGCCGCCGTATCCAGGGGCTACGACGCAGATCATGGGCAAGCCCATGCGTATCCTGCAGACGCTGGTGACCGAAAGCGCGGCAGCCGGAAATGCGCCACCTGCCTTCTATGTGAAGGAAGGAAAAGCCTATGCGAGCTGCGCGGGCGGCGCGTTGCGCGTGGTACGTTTCGAACTGGATGGTGTCGAAACGAGCGCAGCAGAATTTGCAGGAAAGTACGGCACTGAAAGATTTGAATTCAATCATTGAGGAAATAGAAATGAAAAAAGTCCTGATACTGGGTGTGAACGGCTTCATCGGTCACCATCTGTCCAACCGCATCCTGGCCACCTCCGACTGGGAGGTCTATGGCATGGACATGAGCACCGGCCGCATCACCGACCTGATCGGCAAGCCGCGCTTCCACTTCTTTGAAGGCGATATCACGATCAATAAAGAGTGGGTCGAGTACCACGTCAAGAAATGCGACGTGATCCTGCCGCTGGTCGCGATCGCGACACCGGCGACCTACGTCAAACAGCCGCTGCGCGTTTTCGAGCTAGACTTCGAAGCCAACCTGCCCATCGTGCGCGCCTGCGTGAAGTACAACAAGCACCTGGTGTTCCCGTCGACTTCCGAAGTGTACGGCATGTGCCACGACGAGGAATTCGACCCTGAGAATTCGGAACTGATCTGCGGCCCGATCAACAAGCCGCGCTGGATCTACTCCAACTCCAAGCAGCTGATGGATCGCGTGATCTGGGGTTACGGTATGCAGGACAACCTGAACTTCACGCTGTTCCGCCCGTTCAACTGGATCGGCGCCGGCCTGGATTCGATCAACACCCCGAAGGAAGGCAGTTCGCGCGTGGTGACCCAGTTCCTGGGCCATATCATTCGCGGGAACAACATCAGCCTGGTGGATGGCGGCCATCAGAAACGCGCCTTCACTTATATCGACGACGGCATCGACGCGCTGATGAAGATCATCGACAACAAGAACGGCGTGGCGACAGGCAAGATCTACAACATCGGCAACCCAACCAACAATTTCGCGATCCGTGACCTGGCCGACATGATGCTCAAGCTGGCGAAGGAATATCCGGAGTATCGCGATTCCGCCGCCAAGGTAAAGATCGTCGAGACCACTTCCGATGCGTATTACGGCAAGGGCTACCAGGACGTGCAGAACCGCGTGCCCAAGATCACCAACACCTGCGAAGAACTGGGCTGGAAGCCGACCACCACCATGGCGGATACGTTGCGCAAGATATTCGATGCTTATCGCAGCCAGATCGCCGAAGCGCGCGGTTTGGTCGATTAATTCAGGATACAGGATACGGGATAAAGGATATGCCACTGCGCCCCTGAATCCCGTATCCTGTATGAAAAAAATCGCCCTCAAGATCGATGTGGACACCTACCGTGGCACGCGCGAAGGCGTGCCGCGTCTGGTGGAGACATTGCAGCGCCATCATGCGCAAGCCAGTTTCTTCTTTTCCCTGGGCCCCGACCACACCGGGCGAGCGATCAAGCGCGTATTCCGCCCCGGCTTCATCGGCAAGGTGTCGCGCACCTCGGTGCTGGAACATTACGGTTTCAAGACGTTGATGTACGGGACTTTGCTGCCGGGGCCGGACATCGGGCGCAACTGTGCGGACATCATGCGCAGCGTGCGCGATGCGGGCTTCGAGGTTGGCATCCATTGCTACGACCATATCCGTTGGCAGGATCACGTCGCAAAAAAAGGCGAAAGCTGGACCAGACGCGAGATGCAGCGTGCGGTGGACCGTTACACCGAGATATTCGGCGTAGCGCCCAAGGCGCACGCGGCGGCGGGGTGGCAGACCAATAAGCACGGATTAAGGCAAACCCAGCACCTGGGTTTCGATTACAGCTCGGATACCCGCGGCACGAGACCGTTCATCCCGACCTGGAATGCCGAAATCATCGCCTGCCCGCAATTGCCCACTACCTTGCCGACGCTGGACGAACTGATAGGGCGCGACGGCATCACGACCGAGAATGTTGCCAGGCATCTGCTGGACATCACCGGCAAGCCATCCGAGACCGGGCATGTATATACCTTGCATGCCGAGCTGGAGGGGCAGAAATGGATGCCGATCTTCGAACAACTATTGCAGGGATGGCGCGAACAGGGTTATGACCTGGTTTCGATGCGCCAATATCTGCAAGGGTTCAAACTCGCCGAGTTGCCGCGTTATGAAGTCAAAGCGGGAACAGTCGATGGGCGAAGTGGTATGCTGGCGGTGCAAAGCCTGAACGGCTAAAGATTCCGTCGAAAATGCCGTAATCTCCTGCGTTGGGCGTCTTGGGGAGCGAGTCATGCAACAGCAAAACGTGACAGGTCTGGAGGGATGGGTTGATTTCCTGAGCGGGACGGACATCCCCGTGCTCAAGCAAACCGCGCGCGATCTCGCCGTCCTGCACCAGGATCAGAACAAGCTCAGCGCACGCAGCGTCGCCCAGGTAATCGCAGTCGACCCGATGATGACGCTCAAACTGCTGCGTTATCTCCAGTCACACAAACGCCGCAGCCAGACCAGCGAAGTGATGCAGGTCGAGCAGGCCCTCATCATGCTTGGCGTCGAAGCCTTTTTCAACAAGATTCCCGCCCAACCTACCGTGCAAGACGCACTCGCGGGGCAGATGGACGCATTGGTTCATCTGCTGCACGGGATACACCGTGCGCATCGCGCTTCGGAATACGCCTACGACTGGGCGGTGCGATTGAACGACTTGCACTACGAAGAAGTCCGCGTGGCCGCATTGCTGCACGACATTGCCGAAATGCTGA
Source organism: Sideroxydans sp. (assembly GCA_027310665.1). Taxonomy (GTDB): domain Bacteria; phylum Pseudomonadota; class Gammaproteobacteria; order Burkholderiales; family Gallionellaceae; genus Sideroxyarcus. The sequence goes on from DAIDAJ010000122.1 coordinate 16,610, forward strand.
TGTGGTGTTTCGAGCCGGAGAAGATGTTGAAGATACGATCCATACAGCAACAAGACAAGGCATTGCGCAGTCGTGCCGTGCAAGAACAGGTGCTGGGTTTCGCCCTGGCCGATCTGCAAAAGCTGCTGGTGCAGAAGTGGGAGTTGCCGAAACTGTTGCTGATGCTGATGGACGATGCGAACGCCAATCAGCCGCGCGTGCGCAACGTCCAATTGGCCGTCAATCTGGCCCGCCATTCCGCCAACGGCTGGGATGATGCCGCGCTTCCTGACGATTACAAGGATATCGGTGAGTTATTGCGCGCACCGGCCGAGCAGGTGATGCTCATTGTGGGTGCCGATGCGGGTATCGTGTGCGACTTGAACAAGCCGCACTGATCATTTCCGTTTTCACGTCCTTGCCGACGTAAAAGGGCATAAAGCCATAAAAGCACATGAGGTGCTGTCGTGAGCGATCCTGTGAAGCAACTTCGTAATGAACTGGCGGCGGCGCAGCGTGCCATCGCGGAACTGCGCGAGCAGATTGCCGGTCGCAGTGGAGGCCAGAAAACCGGTGAACACAGTACAGACGACCTGGAAAGGACGCGCAAGCAGATCGCGCAGGCGCACGAGGAATGGATGGCGGCACTGGATGCGGTTGACGACCCGATCTTCCTGCACGACAAGGAATTCCGTATCCTGCGCGCCAATCGGGCATATCAACGTCTTGCAGGCCAGCCTTTTGGCGAATTCATCGGTCGTCCCTATTACGAGGTATTCCCCAGAGTGGACGGGCCATTGCCCGGCTGCCAGCATGTTCTGGAAGAAGAAATAGACAAGGACAACGAGGATGAAATCGCCGTGGATGGCACTTTCTATCGTTCCCGCGCTTTCCCGGTGCACGACGAGCAGGGAGAGTATCTGTTCAGCGTGCACAGCCTTGAAGATGCGACCGAGCGCAAGGAACATGAACTTGCCATGCAACGCGCCAACCGTGCGTTGCGGACGATCAGCGCGGGCAATCAGGCGCTCATTCATGCAGCGGAAGAAGGGCAATTGCTGCAGGATATGTGCGACGTTGCGGTGCGGGTCGGTGGTTACCGCATGGCGTGGATAGGCTATGCCCGCGACGATGACGACAAGACGATAGAGCAGATGGCGCAGGCAGGTTTCCTCGAGGGCGGGCTGAACCTGTTGCCGTTGACCTGGCGCAAAGAAGGGCATCAATTTTGTCCCGCCGGGGATGCCATCATCAGCGGCGAGCCCAGAGTGGTGCAGGATATCCTGTCCGAGCCTGAAACGGGCACATGGCACGAAAATGCCCGCCGGAACGGTTATGCCTCCTGCATTGCCTTGCCGCTGATGGACGGCAAGAGGGCGTTCGGGGCGTTGGTGATCTTCGATCGCAAGGTGAACGTGTTCGATGCGGACGAAGTGGGGGTGCTGGAAGAGATGTCGGGCGACCTCGCATTTGGCATTCTTACGCTGCGTGTCAAGCTTGCGCATCGTGAACATGCGCAGCGCCTGCAAGAGAACATGCTGCAAACCGTGGAGGCGATCGCAAGCATCGTCGAGATGCGCGACCCGTACACCTCCGGTCATCAGGCACGGGTGGCGGCACTGGCAAAGGACATCGCAAGCCGGATGGGATTGCCGGAGGAGCAGGTTCAGGCGATCCATCTGGCCGGATTGGTGCATGACCTGGGCAAGATACGCATCCCGGCCGAGATACTGAGCAAGCCCGGGCGGCTGGACGAGATCGAGTACAGCCTGATCAAGATGCATCCCAAGGCCGGCTACGACATTCTGAAGGGGATCGATTTTTCGTGGCCGATCGCACAGATGGTATTGCAGCACCATGAGCGCATGGATGGATCCGGCTATCCGCAGGGATTGAAGGGCGACGAGATATTGCCGGGCGCGCGCATCCTGATCGTGGCGGATGTGGTCGAGGCGATGTCCTCGCACCGGCCCTATCGCCCCGGACTTGGTGTTGAAGCGGCACTCGAGGAAATCACCAAGTCACGGGGGATTCGCTACGATCCCCAGGTGGTGGATGCCTGTATCGCGTTGTTCCGCGAACGCGGTCACATCTTCCGCGACTGAAGCATCATCGCGGCGGCTGGAACAGAATTGGCGGCCTAGTCCTTGCCAAACAAATCACGACTGTAAACCTTGTCAGCCACATCCCGGATGTCGTCGGTGATGCGGTTGGCAACGATGATATCGGACTCCTTTTTGAATTGCGCCAGGTCATTCACCACTCTGGAGCGGAAAAACTCCGGCTCACTGAGCGCAGGCTCATAAACAATGACCTCGATACCCTTGGCCTTGATGCGTTTCATGATGCCCTGGATGCTGGAAGAGCGGAAGTTGTCGGAGCCGCTCTTCATGACCAGGCGGTGTATGCCGACGACCTTGGGGTTGCGCTTGATGATGCTCTCCGCGATGAAATCCTTGCGCGTGGTGTTCGACTCCACGATGGCGTGGATCAGGTTTTGCGGGACATCCTGATAGTTGGCGAGCAGTTGCTTTGTATCTTTTGGCAGGCAATAGCCGCCGTAACCGAACGATGGGTTGTTGTAATGATCCCCGATGCGCGGGTCGAGGCTGACGCCCTGGATGATCTGCTTCGTATCCAGTCCGTGGGTGGCCGCGTAGGTGTCCAGCTCGTTGAAGTAGGCCACACGCATGGCGAGGTAGGTGTTGGCGTACAGCTTGATCGCTTCGGCCTCGGTGGAGTCGGTGAACAGCACCGCGATATCCTGCTTGACCGCGCCCTGCTTGAGCAGATTGGCAAAGGTTTCGGCGCGTTTGGAGCGTTCGCCGACCACGATGCGCGACGGGTGCAGGTTGTCATACAGTGCCTTGCCTTCGCGCAGGAACTCGGGAGAGAAGATCAGGTTGTCGCAGTTCATTTGCTGCCTGAGCTTGGCCGTGTAGCCGACCGGAATGGTGGACTTGATGATCATCACCGCTTGCGGATTGATGCTCTGCACGTCCCTGATCACCGCCTCGATGGACTTGGTGTTGAAGTAGTTGGTTTCGGGGTCGTAGTCTGTCGGCGTGGCGATGATGACGTATTCCGCGCCGGCGTAGGCTTCGCGCTTGTCCAGCGTGGCCTTGAAATTGAGATTCTTGTGCGCCAGGTAATCCTCGATCTCGACATCTTCGATGGGGGACTGTTTGCGATTGAGCATCGCCACCTTTTCCGGAACGATGTCGATGGCGACGACTTCGTTGTGCTGGGCAAGCAGGATGGCGTTGGAAAGGCCTACGTAACCGGTACCGGCAATGGCGATTTTCATGGATTGAACGTTAGCGTAATGTGAAAAGAATGGCGCACATTATACGCGATGGCGATTTACAGGCACTTTTCAGGAATCTTTCAGGCGTTTGACAGTGCTCTTTCAATCTTGATATCCGCTTCGGCGGCCAATGCGGTCAACTTGGCGTCGCCCAGTACCGTCATCATGCTCGTCGGCTTGATGAATTCGACCGACATCTTGCCCGGCGTGACTTCGCGGATCACCGCGTTGCAGGGCAACAGGCTCGCCACATCGCTGTTTGCGGTATACGCCTCGTAAGCCAGGTTAGGGTTGCACGCGCCGAGGATCACGGTGGGGATGACGTCCTTGCCGGTCTTCTCCTTGATCTTGCTGTGCATGTCGATGCGGGTGAGGATGCCGAAGCCTTCGGCAGCGAGCGCTTTTGTGGCACGTTCGACAGTGTGGTCCAGGGTGTCGTTGATCAAGCGTTTGAAATTGATGGTACTCATGTCTGTACTCCTGAATAGATCAAGCGTCCATCATAGGCCAAATGTCTGTGCGGCAATATAGCGACATAATCAGCTCATTCCGGGCGTGCCAATGCTGTCCGGTAAAGCGCCAGATCGCCAGCCGAGAAACAGCAGAAGATCACTTCCCGCAACGAGCAGGGCGTGCGCAGATAGTGACGCACCGCCGCAATCGAAACCTTGACTGCCTGTTCCGGTGGATAGCCAAAGATGCCTGTGCTGATGCAAGGGAAGGCGATGCTGGCCAGCTGTTGCCTGGCGGCCAGGGCAAGGCTTTCGCGATAGCATGAGGCCAGCAGCTTGGCCTCATCTTGCGTGCCTCCCTGCCACACCGGCCCCACAGCATGGATGACATATCTCGCCGGTAATCTGTAGCCACGCGTGAGCCGTGCCTGCCCGGTCGGGCAGCCTCCCAGCGCGCGGCATTCCTGCAGTAGTTCCGGACCTGCCGCACGATGGATTGCGCCATTCACGCCGCTTCCGCCCAGCAGCGACGAATTCGCTGCATTGACGATGGCGTCCACATTCAGCTGGGTGATGTCGCCCTGGATGGCGCGGAGGGTGGTCATTGGCGTACCTCCATGCGTTGGTGCGGAAACGAAGCCAGTTGCAAAAAAGCGCAGCGTATTGCGCCCGTGAGCTAGTTTAGCTCGTTCGTCAGGATATCGAACGTAGTCTGTGTCAGTCCGGGCGCAAGACAATCCAGTTCAATGATATCTGGTGTGGAGCGTAACCACGTGAGCTGGCGTTTCGCCAATTGTCGCGTAGCGGCGATGCCTTTTTCCAGCAACTCCCCTTTAGTGATTTCTCCTTCCAGAAATTCCCAAGCCTGGCGGTAGCCGACGCAGCGCATGGAGGTCATATCGCGGTGCAGCGGATATTTTTTTCGCAGCCCGCTCAGTTCATCCACCAGCCCCTGCTTCAACATCTCGGCAAAACGTGTTGCGATCCGCTGATGCAACACGGCGCGGTCGGAAGGGATGAGCGCGATGGGCAGGATGCGATAGGGCAACGGATTTTGTTCCTGTTGCTTGATCAGCACCGACATCGGCTGGCCACTGAGTCGGTAGATCTCCATCGCGCGCTGGATGCGCTGGGTGTCGGTGGAATGCAGGCGGGCCGCGGTCTCTGCATCGACCTCGGCCAGTTTTGCATGCAGGCGTTCGATGCCGTGCCGGGCGATCTCGGCATCCAGTTCCACGCGCAGTGCGGCATCGGCCTGCGGCAACGGACTCAGGCCTTCGCGCAATGCCTTGAAGTAGAGCATCGTGCCGCCGACCAGCAACGGGATCTTGCCGCGCGCGGTGATGTCGGCCATCAGGCGCAGTGCATCATGGCGGAAGGCAGCCGCGGAATACGCCTCGGTCGGAGCGATGATATCGATCAGGTGGTGCGGTGCGCGGGCGAGGGTGGCGGCATCCGGCTTGGCGGTGCCGACGTCCATGTCGCGGAACACCAGCGCGGAATCGACGCTGATGAGCTCCACCGGCAAGCGCTGCACCAGTTCCACCGCAACACCGGTCTTGCCGCTGGCGGTGGGGCCCATGAGGAAAATTGCCGGAGGAAGTATTTTCATGTGAACCGAGCTACGGAGCACGTTACTCCCTCCCCTTTGCAGGGGGAGGGTGGGGGTTGAAGCGTGGGTACATTTGAAAATTCTACCCCCATCCTAGCCTTCCCCCTGCAAGGGGGAAGGAATGTGAGTAGCTTAGAATTCATGCCAAATCCCGGTCACGCGTCTCGTGCAGTGCGAACACAGCCAATACGCTGATTGTCGCCGCGACGGAGATATAGCCTCCCACCCAGGCAAGGCCGCCATGCAACACCAACTGCTGTGCGAGGTAAGGCGCCAGCGAGGCGCCGAAAATGCCGCCCAGATTGTAGGCCGCGCCTGCACCGGTATAGCGTACTGAAGTCGGGAACAATTCCGGCAGCAGTGCACCCATCGGCGAGAAAGTCGCGCCCATCAGGAACAATTCGAGACTCAGGAACGCGGTGATCAATAGCGGTGAGCCGCTGCCCAGCATCGGCGCCATCAGGAAACCGGACAGCAAAGCGGCAAAGCCCGCAACGAGTAACACCGGACGACGACCATAACGATCGCCCGCCCAGGCCGACAGTGGCGTGGCGGCCGCCATGAAGACGACGGCTATGCAGAGCATGCCAAGGAACTGCGGACGCGGGATGTGAAGCGTGGCGACGCCGTAGCTCAATGAGAACACGGTGGCGATATAGAACAGCGCGTAACACACCACCATGGTCAAGGCGCCGAGGATCAGCGGTTTGGTGTGACGGGCGAACAATTCGGATAGCGGAATCTTTCTAATGTCCGTTCGTGCTGAGCCTGTCGAAGCATGAACGACATGCCCTTCGACATAACCATCGACTTGCCCGCTTGCGGGCTTAGTCGAATGGCTAGTAGTTCCATCAGGCTCAGGGCGAACGGTATTGGATTGCTGTTCTTGTTGGGCTTTAAGAAACACCGGCGTCTCTTCCAGCTTCAGCCGCACGTAAAGCCCAATCACCACCAGCACCGCGCTGGCGAGGAAGGGGATGCGCCAGCCCCAGGCACGGAACTCGGCGTCGTCGAGCGTATTCGCCAGCAACAAAAAGCTGCCTACTGCGAACAGGAAACCGAACGGGGGACCTAACTGCGGGAACATGCCGAACCAGCCGCGTTTGCCTTTGGGTGCATATTCCGCCGCCAGCAAAGCCGCACCGCCCCATTCGCCGCCGAGGCCGATGCCCTGGCCGAAGCGTAGCAGGCACAGCAGCGCAGGTGCGAGCCAGCCGACGGTTGCATAGCCCGGAAGCACGCCGATCAGCGTGGTGGAGAGACCCATCACCAGCAGCGACGCCACCAGCGTCGTCTTGCGCCCGATGCGGTCGCCGAAATGGCCGAACAGCAGCGCGCCGAAGGGGCGGGCAATGAAGGCGATACCGAAAGTGAGGAAGGCGTTCAGCGCCTGCACCGCCGGGTCGCTGTTGGGAAAGAACACCGGGCCGATCACCATCGCCACGGCGAGGCCGTAGATGTAGAAATCGTAGAACTCGATGGCGGTGCCGATGAAGGAGGCGAAGGCGATACGGGTGGTTGGTGGTGAATCTGTGCTCAAGGTATTTTTTACGGTTAACGTTTTGTTTCGTTTATGAGAGCCAGCCTGTGACTAGTCTTTCCGTTTCCTCAATCATTGACTTTACATCCTTATCATTGAATTCGTCGATGTTTCCGTGTGCTGCACTGTTTCGTACTGCTGCTAGAGTAGTGATGCGTTTCTGAACTAACGAGTTGTATTTACCTGCCTTTGCTAAATCGGCATTCATTTTTTCGAGTTTGCCAATAGGTAGGTTGTTTTCGATACATAGGTTACGTAAGTTGGTTTCTAGAATTACTCCGCACACAACTGCGGCAGGTAATTTATATCCGGCTGAGATGAGCTCTCTGGCTTGTTCAAACTCTGTAGAGAACACTTCTGCCTGAACCAGATTACGGATTGAAGAGAGGTAGCCCCCCTCGAAATCTTCTTTAGCGGCAAGAAATACTGCCTGAAGTCTGTTTAATCTAGTTGGATTGTCTTCGTAAGGACGTGATTTTTCTGCTTCTACGAACGACTTGAAATGTTCGGAGTCTCGTCCGCATGAACTGGCAAGTAGATTCCTTACTTTGACGCTCCAGTTGAGAATTAAGTCTGAATCAACATGTTCGTAGGAGCCCATGTGTTGGCTATGCTTTGTCTGCTTTGTTGCTGAAACAGTATTTGCTTGAGTAGCTAGCTCTTCAAAACGTTTCTTTAGTTTTTCAATCATCATTTACCTCTCATAAACATCGCATCCAGCTCCGCCAACGTGACCTGGAACCAGGTCGGCCGCCCGCGGTTGCACTAGTTGGCGCGCACAGTCCCGGCGAAGATCAGCGCTCCTCCAGCTTGATCCTCCTTTTCCTGACGCCGTCGGCCAGCGTTTCGAGGACGCTCAGGGTGTCTTCCCAGCCGATACAGGCATCGGTGATGGATACGCCTTTCTGCAGTGGCTTGCCGGGGACGAGATCCTGGCGGCCTTCCTTGAGGTGAGATTCGATCATCACGCCGAATATGCGGTCTTCGCCGTTGGCCAGTTGGGTAGCACAATCCTGCGCCACTTCGATCTGGCGCTTGTAGTCCTTGCGGCTGTTGGCGTGCGAGAAATCGATCATGACGCGAGCAGCCAGGCCGGAGCTGGCGAGCTCCTTGCAGGCCGCATCGACGGATGCTGCATCGTAATTGGGTTGCTTGCCGCCACGCAGAATGACGTGGCAGTCCTCGTTGCCGTTAGTGGAGACGATGGCCGAGTGGCCGGCCTTGGTGACGGAGAGGAAATGGTGTGGGCTGGCTGCAGCCTTGATCGCGTCCACGGCGATGCGGATGTTGCCATCGGTACCATTCTTGAAGCCGATCGGACAGGAAACGCCCGATGCCAATTCGCGATGCACCTGGGACTCGGTAGTGCGCGCACCAATGGCACCCCAGGAGATCAGGTCGGCGGTGTATTGCGGTGTGATGGTATCCAGGAATTCGGTCGCGCAGGGCAGGGCCAATTCGTTGATATCCCACAGCAGCTTGCGCGCCAATCGCAAGCCGTCATTGATCTTGAAGCTGCCGTCGAGGTGCGGGTCGTTGATCAGGCCTTTCCAGCCAACGGTGGTGCGCGGTTTCTCGAAATAGACGCGCATCAGGATCAGCAGGTCGGCCTCGTGACGTTTGGTTTCGGCCTTCAGCTTCTTCGCATATTCCATTGCGATGCCGATATCGTGGATAGAACACGGACCGACCACGACCAGCAACCTGTCGTCGGCGCCATGCAGGATGCGATGTATCGCGGTGCGGGCGTTAAACGTGGTTTCGGCAGCCTTTTCGGTAACGGGAAACTCGCGCAGGAAATGGCTGGGTGGGGAAAGTTCCTTGATTTCCTTGATGCGGATGTCGTCGACGATGTGTTTCATGGCTGGAAGTTAAAACCTGTAAGTCGTTAAATTAATAAGAACCTGAGAATTATATGACTCTGTCAGACGCGGGCAGTAAGAGCAAGCCTGAATTGTTCATTTCCCACGCATGAACATCGAATCCAGTTCCGCCAGCGTGACCTGAAACCAGGTCGGCCGCCCGTGGTTGCACTGGTCGGCGCGTTCGGTCTGTTCCATCTCGCGCAGGATGGCGTTCATCTCGGGGATGCTCAGTTGCTGGTTGGCGCGCACGGCGGAATGGCAGGCCAGCGTGGCGAGCAGTTCGTTGCGGCGTTCGGTGAGTGCGCGGCTCGCGCCAAACTCGCGCAGCTCGTGCAGCACTTCGCGCGCCGCCGCTTCGGCACGGGCCTGCTTCAGCATGGCCGGCATGGCGCGCACCGCCAGCGTGTTGGTGGAGATCGGAGCCAGCTCGAAACCGAGCTGGTGCAGGGCTTGCTGTTCTTCCTCGGCGGTGGCCACATCCAGCGTGTCGGCGCTGAAGGTCACCGGGATCAGCAACGGCTGTGTCGGCATCTGCTGCCGGTCGAAGGCGGTCTTCAGTTTTTCGTACACGATGCGCTCATGTGCCGCATGCATATCCACGACGATGAGGCCTTGCTGGTTCTGCGCGAGGATGTAGATGCCGGAGAGTTGGCCAAGCGCGAAGCCGAGCGGGTGTTCTGGGGCGGGAAGAGGGAAGGGAGAAGGGGGAAGGGGAGAGTCAAAAGCGGGCTTGCTGTTACCCTTCTCCCTTACCTCTTCACCCTTCCCGGTTTGGAATTCCCACAGTTTGTAGGCAGCCTGAGGTTGCGCCGCACCGAAAGGGATGCGTTGTTGCTGCATCGGAACAAAGGAGTTGATCGGTATGTTTTCCGGAACTGGGATAGCCGGCGCAGGCGCGGATGCCTGCATAGTCGCACTCAGCGCATCCTGCAAGGCATGGAACACGAACTGGTGGATACCCTGGCTTTCGCGGAAGCGTACCTCGCTTTTGGCCGGATGCACGTTGACGTCCACCTGCTCCGGCGGCACATCGAGGAACAGCACGAAAGCGGGATGGCGCTGGTGGTGCAGGATGTCCTGGTAGGCCTGGCGCACCGCGTGCATCAGCACCTTGTCGCGGACGAAGCGGCCGTTCACGAAGAAATATTGCTCGTCGCGCGAGGAGCGCGAATAGGCGGGCAGGGCGGCGATGCCGTGCAAGTGCAGGTTTGCTACCTGCCGCTCGACATTGACTGCATGCAGGCCGAACTCGGCGCCGAGGATGGCGGTGATGCGCTGCTGCATGTTCTGTGTGGGAAACTGCCATGCCATGCGACCGTTGTGCTGCAACGAGAACGCGACATCCGGCCGCGACAGCGCGATGCGCTTGAACGTCTCTTCGCACCAGGCGTATTCGGTGCTTTCGCTCTTCAGGAACTTGCGCCGCGCCGGAGTATTGAAATACAGCTCGCGCATTTCGACGCTGGTGCCGTGGGCGTGAGCTGCGGGTGCGGCGGCGCTCTGCGTGCCGTCGGCAGCCTCGATCTTCCAGGCGTGTGCGGCATCGGCACTGCGGCTGGTCAGCGTGACTTGCGCCACTGCCGCCATGCTGGCCAACGCCTCGCCGCGGAAGCCCATACTGGCGACGCGTTGCAGATCATCGAGCGAGGCGATCTTGCTCGTGGCGTGGCGCATCAGCGCAAGCGGCAACTGCTCCAGCGCGATGCCAACCCCGTTGTCGCGCACTCTCAGCAGCTTGATACCGCCGCCCTCCAGTTGCACTGCGATGTCCGTCGCGCCCGCATCCAGGCTGTTCTCCAGCAATTCTTTCAGCGCAGAAGCCGGGCGTTCGATCACCTCACCGGCGGCGATCTGGTTGATGAGCAAGTCGGGGAGTAACTGGATGGAATACATGGTGCGGATTATAGCGGATAGGTCGCGACGGAATTTTGAAGTTCAGGCAACGCGTGCGACTGGGGACAAATTGCTATGCTGTGGGTGCGGCAAAATGACGCGTGACAATATGCTCCATTCCCGTAATTTTAGGATGGTTTTAGCATCCGCCCCGATTTATCAAGAGAAAATACATACAACTTCTGACCGAACTGAAGGCTGCAAGGTTGCGACAGGCATTTTAAAAAATTGACGAGGGTATGGTGCACGGAATGGTTTTCGGTTTGGGTGCGGCACTCACGCCCCTGCTGATACTATTGCCGCTGGTCAGTTTGCTCTCAAGAATCTGCGCGAGAACTGCGAATGGGTCACGCGCTGGATACGCGGGGGGTGGCGTTTGTGCTGGTCGCGCTCGGATTGCGCCGCATCTTTCTGGGGATTTGATCGCTTCTTTCTGAAACATTTGATTTCTTGTCCGTTTATAGTGGTGTGCCGGTGCCTCATGACAATCGAATTGGTAAGTGACTATGCTTTGTTGGTCTCCCCGGTGGAGCGCTGGTAGGATGTCGACCATTGCAATCTCGCTGAATTCCTTCATGGCTACGCCGTATTCCTTTCCGTCCCGGCCGGGGCGACCCCCGATGCACGAACGTATCGTGGTGGTCGGGCTGGTTGTCGTGCTGCATGCGGCAGCGCTCGCGGCATATTGGTCGCGGCCTGAAATGCCCGCAGTGCGGGTGAGTGAGATGTCGGTCTCTTTTGCCAGCATGCAGATGCCGCAAGCCGATACTCCGCTCAAGGCCAAACCCACGCCCACGCCCAAGCCGGTTCAACACGCGCCCGATCCTTTGCCTGCCGAGAAACTCGCAGTGAAGGAGGAAACTCAGCCTGCAGAGCAGTCCTCGCAGCAGAACGCCACGCCGCCTTCCCCGGTGATGCTGGACACTGAGCCGGACTACCGCGCCGACTATCTCAACAACCCTCGTCCGCCTTATCCGATGGTGGCGAGACGCATGGGCTTTCATGGCAAAGTGATCCTGAATGTCGAGGTACTGGCAGAGGGGAAAGCAGGCCAGGTCTTGCTGAAGCAAAGTTGCGGCCACGATATTCTGGACAATGCCGCCTTGCAGACGGTGAGGACTTGGCGTTTCACACCGGCACGGCATTCCGGACAACCCGTCACCCAATGGTTTCTGGTTCCCATAAAATTTTCCCTGGAGGACAACGCAGGATGAACAGTCTGTTTGCCGTCAATTCGCCCATCGTTTCTGCGACGCTGTTGTTGCTGATCATGTTGTCCATCGTGACCTGGTCCATTGCATTGCTCAAGTTGTGGAAGCAATGGCAAACGAAAAAGGACGACCATGCTTTCAACGACAGATTCTGGGCTGTGCGTGAGTGGGGTGAGGCCGGGAAAGTCGCGCTGGATAGCCGGGGCGACATTGCGCGTCTGGCGCAAGCCGGATTTGCCGAACTGAAGACCATGAATGAAGCTCAACATGACCTGAAACACCTGGGGGCGCCGCACGATGTGCTGGAACGCATGCTGCGCCAGCAGTTGCAGAACATCCAACGCTTTCACGAGCGCGGTCTGGCCGAGTTGGCGACTATCGGTTCCACCGCACCTTTCGTCGGGCTGTTCGGCACTGTGTGGGGCATCATGCATGCGCTTCAGAACATTGGCCAAAGCGGTTCGGCTTCGCTGGATGTGGTCGCGGGCCCTATCGGCGAAGCCCTGATCGCTACCGCCATCGGTATCGCCACGGCTTTGCCTGCGGTGCTGGCCTACAACTTCTTTCTGCGCCGCTTGAAAGTGCATGTGACCGATCTGGAGAATTTTGCCCACGATTTCCTGCGTCTGGCGCAGAAACACGATTACAAACTGTAAGGTACCCATATGGCCTTCGGAAACTCCTCCCGGGAAGACAGCATGATGAGCGAGATCAATGTCACGCCGCTGGTGGACGTGATGCTGGTGTTGCTGGTCGTGTTCATCATCACCGCGCCGCTGTTGGCACCGCAGGCGCTCAAAATCAACCTGCCCAAGACCGAATCGGTTGTCCACGACGACAAACTGCAAAAGGTCAGTCTGGCCATCGATGCCCATGGCGTCGTTACTCTCGAGTCTGCACATCTGACGGATGCGGCAATGGCAGAGTTGCTGAAAAGGCGCGCTGCAGATCCGCAGTTCCAGTTGCAGATTGAGGCGGACGAAGCTGTGAATTACGGGCGCGTGGCGCAGGTCATGGCTATTGCCCAGAAGGCCGGCGTGGGCAAGCTCTCCTTCTTGACGATAGCAGGCAAATAAGCGCAGGATATAACCATCGAAGCAGGGTGGCCCGGCCGGAATTTCGTCGGGCCGTGTTTCAGAGGACTGGCAAAGGAGGGTTCATATGAAAAATGTCGTTGTTGTAATGCTGTTGGTGTTCGGTGTTACCGTGACCGGAAGTGTTTTCGCTTGCGATGGCAGCAAACACGATAAATCAATGTCCGGCACTAGCGCCCCCGCTACACCGGCTCCTGCCCCGGTAAAGTAATCCGGGTAGAGGCGACACCAAACGGGGCCTGGGAAACCAGGCCCCGTTTCTTTGCCTGCGTTTTCACTATCACGTTATTTAATAACAATTAAAGTGCCCGTGGCGAACGTATGTTATGTAAGTGTTAACAATGCGGTACAGTTGACTATTGAGCTCGTATATAATCCGCGGAGACATTCTTGCAGGAAAATTAGCGCCCGGTCACCCGGGCGTTTTTCAAAATAGCGTTAACAGTTAAGAGGAAGACTACATGGCTCTAATGATAGGAATTCCGCGCGAAACAGCCGCAGGGGAGAAGCGCGTTGCCACGGTTCCGGAGGTCGTAGAGAAGCTCATCAAGCTGGGTTTCAAGGTCGCGGTCGAATCTGGCGCCGGAGATGCGGCGAATTTCAGTGACGATGCCTACCGCGCCGCGGGAGCTGAAATCATCGTTGGTGCTCCCAAACTGTGGGCAGCATCCGACATCGTTTTCAAGGTCGTCGTACCGACGCCGGAAGAAGTCGGCCTGATGCGCGAAGGCGGCAACTTGATCGGCTTCATCTGGCCGGCGCAAAACCCCGAACTGATGCAGCAACTGGCGGCGAAAAAGGCCACCGTGCTGGCCATCGACTGTCTGCCGCGCATGCTGAGCCGCGCCCAGAAGATGGACGCGTTGACCTCGCAGGCAGGCGTCGCCGGCTACCGCGCCGTCATCGAGGCCGCCAATGTCTTCGGTCGATTCTTCAACGGACAGATCACGGCTGCGGGCAAGGTTCCGCCGGCCAAGGTCTTCATCGCCGGTGCCGGTGTGGCCGGCCTGGCGGCGATCGGTACAGCCGCCGGTCTGGGCGCCGTCGTGCGCGCCAACGATACACGTGCCGAAGTGGCCGACCAGGTCAAGTCCCTGGGCGGCGAATTCGTGAAGGTCGAATATGAGGAAGAAGGCGGCGGCGGCGGCGGCTACGCCAAGGTGATGAGCGAGGGCTTCCAGCAGGCACAGCGCGATATGTACGCGAAGCAGGCGAAGGAAGTGGACATCATCATCACGACCGCTTTGATCCCGGGCAAGCCCGCGCCAAGGCTGATCACTGCCGAGATGGTGAAGAGCATGAAGCCGGGCAGCGTCATCGTCGACATGGCGGCCGAACGCGGGGGCAATTGCGAACTGACCGAGCCCGGTCAGGCGGTGGTGAAGCATGGCGTGACCATCGTCGGCTACACCGACCTGAACAGTCGTTTGGCCAAGCAGTCTTCCACGCTGTATGGCACCAATCTGTTCCGTCTGACCGAGGAATTGTGCAAGACCAAGGACGGCATCATCAACGTCAACATGGAAGACGACGCCATTCGCGGCCTGACGGTCATCAAGGATGGCGTGGTTACCTGGCCCGCGCCTGCGCCTAAACTGCCGGCTGCCGCGGCCAAACCGGCTGTGGCCAAGCCGGCTGCAGCGCCAGCCGCGCACGGTCATGGCGGTGGCGGCGCGCCGGCGTCGGCAACCACAACGGCATCGATATTCGGTGCTGCCGCAGTGCTATTCCTGCTCATCGGTGCTTACGCGCCTGCAGCGTTCCTCGGACACTTCACTGTGTTCGTGCTCGCCTGTTTCGTCGGCTACATGGTGGTGTGGAATGTCACTCCGGCCCTGCATACCCCGCTGATGAGTGTTACCAACGCGATCAGCAGCATCATCGCGATCGGTGCGCTGGTGCAGATCGCCCCGCCGCTGTCGGCAGGGCTTGATCGCCCGGATGGGTGGATACGCTGGTTGGCGGTAGCGGGTATAGCGCTCACCGCGGTCAATATGTTCGGTGGCTTCGCCGTCACCCGACGCATGCTGTCGATGTTCCGCAAATAAGGATAAATAATATGTCTGCAAGCCTGGCAACTGTTTCTTATATTGGTGCGATCATCCTTTTCATCCTCAGCCTGGGTGGCCTGTCCCACCCCGAGTCTTCACGCCGCGGCAATCTCTACGGCATGATAGGCATGGCGATTGCCGTGCTGGCGACCGTGTTCGGTCCCCGCGTTTCGATGGCCGGAGTTCCGTGGATCATCGGTGCCATGGTGGTGGGCGGCAGCGTCGGACTCTATGCCGCGCGTAAAGTGCAAATGACGCAGATGCCGGAACTGGTCGCGATGATGCACAGCATGGTCGGCCTCGCTGCCTGCCTGGTCGGTTTCGCCAATTACATCGATCCGATCGCCGCGCTGAACTTATCCAGTGCCGAAAAGAGTATCCACGAGATCGAAATCTATGTTGGCATACTGATCGGTGCAGTGACTTTCTCCGGCTCCCTGATCGCCTTCGGCAAGCTGTCGGCCAAGATCGGCGGCAAGCCGCTGTTGCTGCCGGGACGCCACTTCATGAATCTGGCGGGCCTGTTGGTCGTGATCGCGTTCGGCTGGCAGTTCCTGCATGCTGAAACGATCAGCGCGGGCATGATAGGCCTGACCGTGATGACGGTGATCGCGCTGCTGTTCGGCGTTCACATGGTGATGGCCATCGGCGGCGCCGATATGCCGGTGGTGGTGTCCATGCTGAACAGCTATTCCGGCTGGGCGGCAGCGGCGACCGGCTTCATGTTGAACAACGACCTGTTAATCGTCACCGGTGCACTGGTGGGATCCAGCGGCGCCATTCTTTCCTACATCATGTGCCGCGCGATGAACCGCAACTTCATCAGCGTCATTGCCGGCGGATTCGGCAGTGGGGGCGGCAAACCGGCCAAGAAGGCCGACGGTGATGCGCAACCTGCGGGCGAGGTGGTGTCCATCAGTGCGGCAGAGACGGCAGAACTTCTGCGCGAAGCCAAGAGCGTGATCATCGTGCCGGGATACGGCATGGCAGTGGCACAGGCACAGCACACGGTCTACGAGATCACGAAGTTGCTGCGCGAGAAAGGCGTCAACGTGCGTTTCGGCATCCACCCGGTCGCCGGTCGCATGCCCGGTCACATGAACGTGTTGCTGGCCGAAGCCAAAGTCCCCTACGACATCGTGATGGAGATGGATGAGCTCAATGCGGACTTCCCGGATACCGATGTCGCCATGGTGATCGGCGCCAACGATATCGTGAACCCGGCAGCACAGGAAGATCCGACCAGCCCCATCGCCGGCATGCCGGTGCTGGAAGTCTGGAAGGCCAAGACCTCCATCATGATGAAGCGCAGCATGGCCACCGGCTATGCGGGCGTGGACAATCCCCTGTTCTACAAGGAGAACAACCGCATGTTGTTCGGCGATGCCAAGAAGATGCTGGAAGAAGTTTTTGCCGCGCTGAAAGCATAATTGAACGAGGTCGTATTGCTGCGGTCCGCACTGATTAAAACTGGGCCAGGGCGTGGCTTCCGAGTATGCATCCGATCAATATGAAGAGTGACTGGCTGCGAGGTAGCCTGCTTGCGCTGGCTTACTTCGCGGCCTCGCAGCTCGGCCTCAAATTTGCGATGGTCGGACATGCGGTCACCCTGTTCTGGCCTTCCTCGGGCATCGCCCTGGCGGCCATCCTGCTGTTCGGTTACCGCTTGCTCCCCGCCATATTTATCGGCGCTTTCTTTTCCAATCTGACCACCGGCCTGCCGGTGGTCGCAGTTGCCGGCATGGCGACCGGTGCGACCCTGGAAGCCTGGCTGGGCGCGTATCTGTTGGGTCGGCTTGCGAATTTCCATCCCCGTCTTTCCGAGGTGCGCGACATCTACCGGCTGGTGCTGTACGGCGGAGTGTTAAGCACTTTGTCGAGCGCGCTGATCGGGTCGACGATCCTGCTTGCGGCACATTCGATCCCGCCGGAGGGGTATCTGTCGACCGCATTGTTCTGGTGGATGGGGGACGCGCTCGGGGTTATCCTGTTTGTGCCGGCTGTACTGGCGTTTGCCTTGCATAAGCCTTTGCCCTGGACGCGTGCGCAGGTCAGCGAGGTGTTGCTGTTGCTGTTGACGCTGACGGTGCTGCTCCTGCTGGTGTTCGAGTATTTTTCAGGCGTCGTCGATTTCATGCATTTCGGCATGTTCGTGCTGTTTCCCGTCATCGTGTGGGCGGGAATGAGTTTCAACCAGCGCTTCGTCAGCAGCATCCTGATCCTGATCTTCCTGGTGGCGGTGGAGACCACATTGCATGGTGCCGGGCCGTTTGCGGGCCGCGATTTGCGCGGGGTGTCCGAGCTGTGGCTCTACATCGTATTCCTGACGCTGCTCGGCATCAGCGTCTCGGCATTGAACTACCAGCGCGCCCATGCCATGAAGGCGCTGCAGGCCAACCAGGATGCGCTCAACCGTGCCCAGGCCATCGGCGGTGTCGGCAGCTGGCAACTCGATCTGCGCAAAAACCATATGGAGTGGTCGAACGAGACCTCGCGGATTTTCGGAATGGACGAAAGCGACCGGGTGGACTACGAGGCCTACCTGTCGCGCATACACCCCGATGACCGGGACAAGGTCAGGCAGGCATGGATACGGGCACTGCACGGCAGCACGTACGATGTCGAACACCGCATCGTGGTCGGCGGCAAGGTCAGGTGGGTGCGCGAGCAGGCGAACCTGGATTTTGACGCGGACACCAAAAGAGCCGTCTTTGCCATCGGTACGGCACACGATATCACCGCACACAAGGAAGAGGAATCGGCGCTGCGGCTGGCCGCCAGAGTGTTCGAGAGCAGCGGGGAGGCGATCCTGATCACGGATGCCATGGTCAGGGTCGTTGCGGTCAATCATGCTTTCGTGCAGATGAGCGGCTACCGTTCGGAAGAAGTGCTGGGCAGGAACCCGAGCATGCTGGCGTCCGGAAAGCATGACGCCGAGTTTTACCGTGCCATGTGGGCCGACATCGACAACCACGGTTACTGGCAGGGCGAGATATGGGACAAGCACAAGAGCGGGCGCGTCTATCCCAAATGGATGTCCATCACGACGGTGCGCGACGACAAGAGCGAGGTGGTGAACTATATCTCCATCGCGCGCGATACCACGGAAGAGACCGAGGCGGAAAAGAACATCCACTTCCTTGCCTACTACGATGTGCTGACAGGCTTGCCCAACCGCACCTTGTTGCGTGACCGGCTGGGGCAGATGATCGCGGTATCGCATCGGGATGGGCGCCAGTTCGCGCTGCTGTTCCTTGATCTGGACCGGTTCAAATACATCAACGACTCGATGGGGCACTCCGTCGGCGACCGCCTGCTTCAGTCGGTCGCCTCGCGTATCCAGGAGTGCGTGCGGGAAGGCGACACGGTGGCGCGCCTCGGCGGCGACGAATTCATCGTTCTGTTGCGCGAGGCCGGCGAAAAAGAAGCTGCCGTGGTGGCGCAGAAACTGTTGTCCGCGCTGGCTACTCCTTACGACCTGGATGGTCAGGTGATCGCCACACAGGCAAGCATCGGCATCAGCATCTATCCCGAACATGCTCAGGATGCGGACATCCTCATCAAGAACGCCGACATGGCGATGTATCGTGCCAAGGAAGAAGGGCGCAACAACTACCAGTTCTTTGCCGAGGAAATGAACTTCCGCGTCGACCTGCTGTTCTCGATGGAAAAGGACCTGAGACTGGCGCTGGAGCGAGGGGAGTTCTTCCTGCAATATCAGCCTCAGGTCAACCTGACGGATGGGACATTGAGCGGCGTCGAGGCGTTGATCCGCTGGGAACATCCGGTCAAGGGTTTGGTTTCGCCCGCCGAATTCATCGCGGTGGCGGAAGAGACCGGACAGATCATCGCGATCGGCGAATGGGTGTTGCGCACCGCCTGCACGCAAATGGCGCAATGGCGCAGGGACGGATTGCCCGACCTGACCATGGCGGTGAACTTGTCGATCCGGCAACTACGGCAGCCGTCGCTGGGGGAATTCGTCAAGGAGGCATTGGCGGACAGCGGCCTGGATGCGCGTTATCTGGAACTTGAAATCACCGAAGGCATCATGATGGGTGACAACCAGGTAGGGATGCGCTTCCTGAACGAGATGCACGGGATGGGCGTCCAGTTGTCCATCGACGACTTCGGGACGGGCTTTTCCAGTTTGAACTACCTGAAGAAACTCCCGGTGAACAAGCTCAAGATAGACCAGTCGTTCATCCGCGACATCGAGACCGACGAAGGCGATGCCGCCATCATCCGCTCCATCATCAGCCTGGGTCATCGGCTCAAGCTGAAGGTGATCGCGGAAGGCGTCGAGACGCAGGACCAGCTCGACTTCCTGCGCATACGCGGGTGCGACGAGATACAGGGATTTTTCTATTCACTTCCGCTGGATGCGGATGCATTCATGGAGTTCGTCAGGAATCCGCCGCGCCTTGCGTAACGCCTTGCTGCCAATAGCGGGCATGGGCAGCGCGATAACGCTCCAGCCGGAAACTCTGCGGACTCGCGACGATGGTGACGGCGCCATCCTGGTCCGAGCGCAACACCTCGCTGCCTGCCGTGCGGTAGCGATCCACGATCTCGTCCCTGGGATGCCCGAAACGATTCAGATAGCCCGATGTGAACATGGCATAGCGCGGATGCACCGCATCCACGAAGGCTTGCGAGGAAGAACTCACGCTGCCGTGGTGGGGTACGACCAATAGCGTTGCCGGCAGCTCTTTTGCGTGCAACTTCATCAGGCGCGATTCGGCCAGGCTTTCGATGTCGCCCGTCAGCAATATGCTGTTCTGTCCGGTGCTGACGCGCAAAACGCAACTGCCCTCGTTGTTATGTGCCAGCGCAGCCGGGATATTCGATCTGGCGGGATGCAACATGTCGAAGCGCACGCCGTCCCACTCCCAGGACTGGCCGTCGGCGCAGGGTTCGTTGTGGGCGGCGAGTTGCAGTTTCGGATGCGAGTTAGGCAATGAGGAGATGACGTTCGTCACCGGAATTCCCTTCAATACCGATTCCGTTCCGCCGATGTGATCCATGTCGCCATGCGACAGCACGAGCACATCCAGTAGCGGGATACCCATGCCGCGCAGCGCCGGAATGATGATGCGGCTGCCGCTGTCGGATTCGCCGGGAAAATCCGGCCCCGTGTCATAGAGCAGGGCGTGATTGCGCGTCTGCACCGCGACGGACAGTCCCTGCCCGACATCGAACACGATGACGCGTGCACTGCCTTCGGCCGGGCTGTCCGGTACCACCAGGAACATAGGCAGCAACAGCAAGACACCCAGCCCGCGCATCGGGAAGCCGCGCGGAGCGAGCATCCACAAGGCGCCGCCCATGCCGGAAACGATCGTCCAGACCGGGGGAGCATGTTGTGCCCATACGCCATAAGGAAGCTTGTCCAGCAGGTTCAGCAGGTACATGCACAAGACCATGGCTTCATGCGCGACATAAAGCATCCACTCGAACGGCGGCAAGGTGCCGAGCAGCGTGAGCGGAACCACCACGAAACTGACTAGCGGAATGGCGAAGGCATTCGCGATGGGCGATACCAGCGAAAGCTGCTGGAACATGGCCAGCAGCGGCGGGATCAGGCCGATCATCATGGCCCATTGCACCTTGCCATACTCTCTCAGCCAATGCTGCTTGCGCAGCCGGTTCGCGGTGACATAGAAGATCAGTGCCACAGCGCCAAAGGAGAGCCAGAACCCGGGTGACAATACCGCCCACGGATCGGCGAGCAGTACCACCATGAGTGCGGTTGCCAGCAGTTGCGAAGGAGAGACGTTGCGCGAAAGCATCAACATCACGCAGACGGTCGCCAGCATGTACAGCGTGCGCTGCGCCGGGACTTCGTAGCCAGACAACAGCGTGTAGAAAAGCGCGGCGAGCAGCCCGGCCATGGCGGCCACCTTGCGTGCCGGGAACCGGAGCGCGAGGCGGGTGCTGCGCCGCCACAGCCAATAGACCAGTGCAAAGGCCATCCCGGCCAGCATCGTGATGTGCAAGCCCGAGATGCTCATCAAATGATTGACGCCGGTGCGCGTGAATACCTGCCAGTCTGCTTGTGCGATGCCGGACTGGTCGCCGATCGCCAGTGCGGTCAGGACGCCAGCGTAAGGCACATCGCCCAGGGTCTTCCGGAAATGAGTGCGCACCGATTCGCGCAGTCGCTGCACCATATAAGCCGGGCTGGATGACTGTTCCGCCAGTTTTCGGTTAACGCCCTTGGCATAAACGTAGCCGATGGCCCGGATGTCCCGTTCCAGCGCCCATGCCTCGAAATCGAAGCTGTATGGATTGCCGGTGCCGTGGGGTTGTTTGAGACGCACGGTAAACTGCCAGCGCTCCCCGGCGCCCGGTTGCAGCGGGTCGCTACCGTCGCCATCGTAAGTGGTGAGCTGGATGTGGCGAGGTACGTGCGCACCTTCAGTCTGAACGCTTTCCACATCGAAAGCGAAACGCACACCGCGTTCATGCAGACGGGGCATTTCAACGACCATGCCGGTGATCGTGATGTTCTTCCCTTGCCATTCGTCCGGCAGTGCGTCCGACAGACGGTGCTGGGCCATCCAGGCGGCATAGCCGAAACCCAGCAATGCGGCACAAAGCAATATCGCGCCGCGGCGAGCGGCCGCCGGCAACCTGCCGTTGGGGCGCGGCAGCAGCAGTACGATAACGGCAAGAGGCCAGTAGGCAGGGAGTACAGGCAGTGCGGCTTGCTGTTGCAGATACCACACGCCGCATGTAAAGAAGAGTGCGAAGGAAACCATATGCGTAGCGTACCGCAAAATCATAGAATCCACCCATGCGCAGATTCTTCCAAAATAGATTACCGGACCATAACAGCATCCTGCGCCAGCGTTGGTTGCGCCCGGTACAACATTGGCTGGTACATCACAACCTGTGGCATCTGCACCGGCGTTCGGTGGCCGGCGGGGTGGCGGTTGGCTTGTTGTGCGGGTTGATCCCGGGACCGTTGCAAATGATCGTTGCCGTATTGCTGGCGGTGCTCTTTCGTGTCAACCTGCCCGTGGCGGCTTTCACCACGCTCTACACCAACCCGTTCACCATCGTGCCGTTATATCTGCTGGCATATCAGATCGGCATATGGGTGATCGGTACCGCAAACGCAAATGCCCTGCCTGTCTTTCCGGATCTGCATTGGAGCGATGGATTATTTCAATTGTGGTCCTGGCTGAGGTTGCTGGGCAAACCGCTGTTGATCGGCCTTCCAATACTTGCCGTCAGCTTGGCCATCGTCGGCTATGCCGCAGTTCGTCTCTTCTGGCGCCTGTTTGTAGTGATCAAGTGGCGCAGACGTCACATGAAATAACCCGGAACTTTCCTCGACTATTCGGGTCTGACGTTGTGTTCGGCAGATTCAGGCCGGGTAATCAGTCAACTAAAAGAGGTGTCGGATGAAAAAAGCATATGAAGAAGCGGCCAAGTTCTTCCGCTGGGTGATGGTTGGTGTGATGGCGTTTCTTGTCGCACTGCCGGCGTTGACATCCATGAGTGCTTCCAACTAATACGCTACAAATAAAACGCCCCGGAGCCTGTGCCCCGGGGCGTTTTATTTTGTATCGGCGATATCTGCACCCTGCACCGCAGTACCGCGCAGCTTTTCCAGGCGCAATTCAGACTGTCTCAAAACATTTTCCATCGACCTCGATAGCATGGCGCGTGCTTCCAGGTAAGCGGTGTTTGTCTCGTCCAGAAACAGATCTTCCAGAAAAGAGATGCGGATCGCATTGTATAGCTCTGCATCTGCACGATCGAAGATTTCGGCGATCAGGAGCATGTGCTTGCGTGTGGTGGCAAAATCACGGTTATCGATGGCATCTTTGGTCGCCAGCTTCATTGCGCCCACTTCCAGATGCACCACACCGAAATCGCTTTCCTCGATGCGCGCGGCAACCTCCGGGAGATATAGTGTGACTTGCTTCATGAAATCGGTACGCTTGAGCAACGGCTTGTTTTGCTGATGAGTCACCATGCGCCGCAGAGAGACGAATGTCTTGAAATCGAGCAGATTTTCGAAGGGTAGCAAGGCGCCATCGGAAGCGGTCAACTCGCTATTCGGCAGAGAGTGCGCAGGGAAGGGAAGCATGTTCGTCGCTCCTGTAATTAGGATTGTCCGAACTTTATTCCCTGCTTGTTACAGGGTGATGACGGAAACGCTGCAATCGGATTGAGGCGTCAGATTGTGTGCAATGTGCCGTCCACCAGGCGCATCTGGCGCTGCATCCTCGCCGCGAGTTCCAGGTCGTGGGTGACGATGATGAAGCTGGTGTTGAGCTTGGCATTGAGTGCCTGCATCAGGTCGAACAAGGTGGAAGCCGAGGCGCGATCCAGGTTTCCGGTCGGTTCGTCGGCCAGCACGCAGGCAGGCTGGGTGACCAGCGCACGCGCAACGGCCACGCGCTGGCGTTCTCCGCCGGAAAGTTCGGCGGGTGTGTGCCGGACGCGTTGTGCCAACCCGACCTGCTCCAGCATGAGGGCGGCTTGGGGATGCGCCTCGGCGGGTTTCATTCCGCGTATCAGCAGCGGCATGGCGACGTTTTCAAGTGCGGTGAATTCCGGCAGTAAATGGTGGAACTGGTAGACGAATCCGAGCGACCGGTTGCGCAGTTCGCCGCGCTGTGCCTCGTTCATCTTCGATACGTCTTGTCCCAGTATGCTGACGCTGCCGCCCGTGATGGTGTCGAGACCGCCCAGCAGATGCAGCAGGGTGCTCTTGCCCGAGCCGGATGCGCCTACGATGGCGATGCGTTCGCCGCGTGCCACTTCGAGGTTCACCCCGTTCAGGACGGGAACGTTCAGGTCGCCTTGCGCATAAGTCTTGCGCAGGTCGCGGCAGGAGATAACCGGTTTCTTATTCATAACGCAAGGCCTCCGCAGGCTGCACTTTGGAGGCACGCCAGCTCGGGTAGAGGGTGGCGAACAGGCTGATGAGGAAGGACATGCCGGCAACGACGATCACGTCGCCCCTTTGCAGGTCGGAGGGCAGTTCGCTGATGTAATAGAACTCCTTGGACAGGAACTGCACGCCGAACAGGTGTTCGATGAACGGAACGATCGTGCCGATGTTGAGCGCGATCAATACGCCGCCGATGACTCCAGATGCCATGCCGATGAGGCCGATCAGCATGCCCTGGACCATGAAGATCTTCATGATGCTATTGGGCGAAGCGCCCAGCGTGCGCAGGATGGCGATGTCGGCCTGTTTGTCGGTCACGGCCATCACCAGTGTGGAGACGATGTTGAACGCGGCGACCAGGACGATGAGCGACAGGATGATGAACATCATCTTCTTCTCCATCGCGACCACGCTGAAATAGTTGGCGTTCTGTCGGGTCCAGTCCGTCGCGTAGGTGTCTTTCGGCAGCTTGCCTTCCAGTTCAAAGGCGACCCGGGGTGCAAGGTCGAGGTTGTTCAGGCTACCGCTGATGCCGCTCACACTGCTTCCCATGCGGTAGAGTTTTTGCGCATCTTCAAGGCGGATCAGGGCCAGCGCGTTGTCGTACGGCGCCATACCGATCTCGAAGATACCGGCCACATGGAATTGCTTCAGGCGCGGCAGCATGCCTGCAGGCGTGATCTGGCCTTGCGGAGTGATGAGCAGCACGCTGTCGCCGACATGCGCACCCAGCGAACGAGCAAGATCGACACCGAGTACGATATTGAATTCGCCGGCGCGCAGATCGTTCAGCGAACCGTGCTTCATCTTGTCGCCCAGTCCGGTCAGGCGTTGTTCGGCATCGGGCAGGATGCCGCGCACCATCACACCTTGCACGTTGTCGTTCAGCGATACCATGCCCTGGCCGCTGACGTAGGGTGCAGCGGCACGCACCTCAGGGTGGCCGGCGACGATGTCCAGTGTATGTTGCCAGTCGTCCAGTTGTCCGCTGTCGCTCATGACCTGCAAATGCGGCGTGACGCCCAGGATGCGCGCGCGTATCTCTTTCTGGAACCCGTTCATCACGGACAGCACCACGATCAGCGCCATCACGCCCAGGCCGATGCCGAGCATGGAGATCATCGAGATGAAGGAGATGAAATGATTGCGGCGCTTGGCACGGGTGTAGCGCAGGCCGATGAATAACTCGTAAGGTTGCAAGTTGGGAACTCGAAATGACGACAGTCGCTAGTTTGCCATAAGTGCCGGCGTTGCGGGATGGTAAACTGCCTGCCATGAATCGTCTCCATCTGCTTATCCCCGATCTTTTTCCACCGCAGGAAATCGCCGCCGAAGTGTGTGTGGGTTTGCGGCTGCCCGCGCTGGAAAAAATGCTGGGGCGCGGGGAATCCAGTTTGTCCCGGATTTCCAGCCTTGACGACTGGCTTTGCGCAAGGTTCGGCGGGCGATCCGTCGCGCCGGTTCGCGCCGCGTCCGACGGCCTGGATGTCGGCGACGGATACTGGTTATGTGCCGACCCCGTGAACCTGCAACTGCAACGTGCGCAGATGCTGGTGCTGGCCGCTCCGGCAATTGATCGCGATGAAAGTGCCGCACTGTGCGCCATGCTGAACGAGCACTTTGCGGGCATGGGAATGACATTCTTTGCGCCGCATCCCCGGCGCTGGTACGTGCGGGTGGAAGCGGAACCGCAGATAACGACGTCCTCGCTCCGGCAAGTGGCAGGGGCCAACGCGATGTTCCACCAGCCGCAGGGGATGGATGCTTTGCGCTGGCAGCGCATCGCGACCGAAATGCAGATGCTGCTTTACGCACACCCGCTGAATCAGGCGCGTGAAGCGCGCGGAGAGCCTCTTGTCAGCAGTCTGTGGTTGTGGGGCGGCGGACGCGCAACGCCCCTGACGGGCGCCTTCGACGCGGTCGGCGGTGACTGTGAACTGGCCGGTGCATTCGCGCTGGTTGCAGGATGCCCGCAAGTAGAATCCCTGCAGGAAATGCTGGAAGGGAAGTTCGAGCGCGGGTTGTGGATCTGCGACGCGCCGAGCGCCGCGTTGCAGCGTGCTGACCTTTATGCATGGCGAGAGTCGGTGGAGAGTGTGGAAACGGAATACGCGCAGCCTTTGCTGAAAGCCGTTCAGGCCGGCCGGGTACAAGGCGTAGCGCTGGAGGTGTTGCGGGAAGAAGGTTCGCAGTGTTTCGAATTCACGCGCGCCGATGCCTGGAAGTTCTGGCGCCCCGTGCGGCCGCTGGCTCGGTATGCGGTTTAGGACGACGAATACACTAAGGGGACGGGAAATATGAGTTTCTGGGAAAACATGATGGGCTTCTTCTGGAGCGATATCTCGATCCCGTTGCTGGTCATGGTGTCATGTCTCGCGGTCCTGCTTGCCAAGTTCCGCCGCGAAGATCGCCCGAGTCTCGTCAACACGGTCAGTTTTTTCGTCATTTGCCTGTTCGGGCAATTCGTCAGCGCCGTGTTGCATGCACTCGATCACCTGCGCGCTGCGGATGTCACGCATGAGGTCTTCGTCATCGGTGCGGGAATCGCGGTCATCCGCCTGTGGGGGCTGCTGGTGTTCCGTACCGTGCTGCCCGCGGTCAAGCTCAACTTGCCGCGCATCACCGAGGATATCTTCGTCATTATTGCCTACGTCGCGTGGTTCATGGTGCGCATGCGTTACGCGGGTCTCGATCTCGGCAGCATTCTGGCGACTTCGGCGATGATCACGGCGGTCCTGGCATTCGCCATGCAGGACACCCTGGGCAATATTCTCGGCGGCCTGGCGCTGCAACTGGATAACTCAATTGAAGTCGGCGACTGGATCAAGGTGGACGACATCTCCGGCAGGGTAGTGGACATCCGCTGGCGTTCAACGCTGGTGGAGACGCGCAACTGGGAGACCGTCGTGTTCCCCAACAGCCAGTTGATGAAGAACAAATTCCTGGTGCTGGGACGGCGTACCGACCAGCCAGTTCAATTGAGACGCTGGGTATGGTTCAGCGTGGGGCTGGATGTTGCTCCGACCAGGGTGGTGGGGGTGGTCGAGGCCTCCGTGCAGCAGACCGAGATCGCCAACGTGGCGAAGAATCCCGTGCCCAGTTGCATCCTGATGGATATGGACAGCAAGGGATATGCGCGTTATGCCCTGCGCTATTGGCTGACCGATCTGGTACTGGACGATCCTACCGACGCCATATTGCGCTGGCACATCATGACCGCTTTGCAGCGTGCGGGTATCAAGCTGGCAGTGGAAGAACACAGCGTCCACCTCACCAAGGAAAACGAGAAATACGACGAGGCGATGCGACAACGCGAAGTGAAATTGCGCATCAAGACATTGCGCCGGGTGGAGCTGTTCTCGCAGCTCAATGAGGCCGAATGCAGGGGATTGGCGGAGCGTCTGCGGTATTCCCCCTTTGCCAAGGGCAATATCATCACGCGGCAGGGTGACGAGCGGTCACAATGGCTGTACATCGTCATCAACGGCGAGGCCGAAGTCTATGTCGACCTGCCCAATGGAAAGCGCCGCACAGTGCGCACGCTGGGGCATGGCGATTTCTTCGGCGAGATGGGGTTGATGACGGGCGCGCCGCGTTCGGCATCGGTCATCGCCAAGACCGACGTGGAGTGTTATCGCATCGACAAGGACGTTGTTGAGGAGCTGTTGCAGGCGCGCCCGGGCATCGCCGAGGAAATTTCGCATATCCTGGTCACGCGGCGCGCGGAACTGGATGTCGCATTGCAGAATATGGACGCAACCGGGGCACATAAAGACTTGTCGCAGCAGCGAATCGAGATACTTGCCACAATCAAGCGGTTTTTCTCTCTCGGTTGAAAGCCGCGCCGAAATTTAGGGCTTAATTCGCGGGGCGGCTTCCTGTATCATTCGCACCCGGACAACACGGATATAGTGCAGATGAAAGTTACCTTTCTGGATTTCGAGCAGTCGGTCTCCGAGCTGGAGAACAAGATCGAGCAGTTGC